>JAQVQF010000163.1 GCA_028701715.1 Eubacteriales bacterium
TGATAAAAAGCAAGAGAAAAGGTAAGTCCTCCTGCGGTTGCGGATGCTCAAGCTGTGCGATGAACGGCAGCTGCCGTCAAAAAATGTAGAATATAGGGAGGCTCAGATTTTTCCGAGTCTCCCGTCTAATTGAACAGGAAGTAAACGATGTCTGAGAATTATCAAACATTAACTGCCTCTCAAATCAATTATCTGATCACGTTGTTTCACCTGAATAGCGGAAACGTGGGAATCCGATGTGTGGATATCGCAAAAGCGCTTGAAATTACAAAGCCGAGTGTCCACACGATGATGAAAACCTTGACCGCCATGAAGCTTGTCAGAAAAACAAGGTATGGAAATGTGTTCCTGTCGGAAGACGGAATAAAGGCAGCGCAGCAATACGACGGATATTATAAAACTGTAATCAGTTATTTTGAGGAGTATTTATGCTTATCCCGGAAACAGGCCGGGCGTTCCGCGCTTGCCGTCCTTTCAGAGCTTTCGGTTGAGGAAATCGAATGCATGTGCGTAAAAATAGATAAGACGAGAGAAGGCATATTGGATGTATCTTGAAATAAATAATGTCCGTAAATATTTCGGTGAGGGCGAAAACCGAATCGAGGTACTCAGAGGCATTTCATGCGGTGTGGAAAAAGGAAATATCTGTGCTTTGCTCGGGCCTTCGGGTTCGGGCAAATCTATGCTGTTGAATATTTAACGCAAAAAAAACAGGCGTCTGAAGGTGTCTTTAGACGCTTTGAAAAATCGCAACAGGTTAGCATACGCTAACCACAAAAGGAGGAAAAACATATGAAAAAGCAATCTGATTTATCAAAACTGTTCAGTTATGCGGGCAGCTTTCGATATTTAACCATATCGTCATGGGTCCTGTCGGCGATCAGTGCGCTGGTTGCGCTTTTACCGTTTATATACATTTGGAAAATAATAAAGGAAGTGCTGGATGTCGCGCCGGATTACGGCGCGGCGCAGAATCTGGCGCATAACGGCTGGATGGCAGTGCTTTTGGCAATATTGTCAATGCTTATCTATGTCGGTGCTTTGATGTGCTCGCATGTTGCCGCCTTCCGTGTCGCATCCAATATACAAAGTCGGGCAATGCATCATATCGTTACGCTTCCGCTCGGATTTATGGACAGCTTCGGGAGCGGTAAGCTGCGCAAGATCGTCAACGAATCCAGCGCGGCAACAGAAAATTATCTTGCCCATCAGCTGCCCGACCGTGCGGGTGCGGTTGCCACGCCCGCAGGCATGCTGGCGCTTCTTCTGGTGTTTGACTGGAGGCTGGGACTTCTCAGCTTGATTCCGATTGTGCTGGCTTTTATATTGATGATAACGATGACCGGCGTTAAAATGCGCACAAAAATGAAGGAATACCAGGATTCTCTGGCACTGATGTCCAACGAGGCGGTGGAATATGTCCGCGGTATACCCGTTGTCAAAACCTTCGGACAGTCTGTTTTTTCCTTCAAGCGATTCAAAGCGTCTATCGACAGCTATGAAAAATGGGTTGTTTCCTATACAAAACAGCTGCGATTGCCGATGATGTTTTATACGACGATAATAAATGCCGTGTTTGCCGTTCTCATCGCGGCAGCGTTGATAATGACAAGAAACGGCGTTGACAATGTATTTTTAATAAATCTTTTGTTTTATATCATTTTCACGCCTATTATTACTGTCACGCTGACAAAAATCATGTTTTCCAGCGAAAACAAGATGATTGTCGCCGACGCGCTGGAACGCATCGACAGCGTCATGACGTTAAAGCCATTGTCTGAATCCGATAGACCTGTTTCTCCGGAAGACAATTCAGTGGAGCTTCGTAACGTCTCGTTTAGGTATCAGAATGCAAAGCAAAACGCGTTAAACCACGTATCCATGCGGATAAACGCCGGTGAGCATGTGGCGCTTGTCGGTCCTTCCGGAGGAGGTAAAACCACGCTTGCCAACGTGATTGCGCGTTTTTGGGATATTGACGGCGGTGAAATCCTTATCGGCGGTATTAATGTTAAGGATATCCCGAAGGAAGAGCTGATGAACACGGTATCCTTTGTTTTTCAGGACAGTAAGCTTTTAAAAGCTTCCATTCTGGAAAATGTCCGGATGGCTAAGCCTGACGCAACCCGTGAGGAAGTAATTAAAGCTCTCGAAGCGGCACAATGCGCCGATATTATAGAAAAAATGCCATACGGCATCGACACAGTGATCGGTACAAAAGGCGTTTATCTTTCCGGCGGCGAGCAGCAGCGTATCGCCATTGCCCGCGTAATGCTGAAAAGCACACCGATCATCATCCTGGATGAAGCAACCGCGTTTGCCGACCCGGACAACGAATACAAGGTGCAAACCGCTTTCACGGCGCTTTCCAAAGGGAAAACGGTAATCATGATTGCGCATCGGCTGTCCACCGTCGCGGGGTCCGACAGAATATTCGTATTAAAGGACGGACAGATAGCGGAGTGCGGCAGACATGAGCAGCTGGTCGGAAAAGACGGTCTTTATACACATATGTGGAAGGAATACGCATGTGCGGCAAAATGGAAGGTAGGTGCCGGTAATGAGCTTGCTTAATAAGATTCAACACAAATATGCGCTTTCAGAAAAAGGAGCCGGGGATTTTTTAAAGAGCTGCGTTGCGTGCGCATTGGCTGATTTTGCTCTCATGGTCCCGGTCGGACTGCTTTATTACTTTGTCGGCGATCTCTTAAACGGCGGCGTAACAGGCAGCCGTACCGCTTTCTATATCGCCGGGATAGCGGTCTGCCTTCTTCTGGTATTTGTTACTTCGTATATTCAGTATAACACCTGCTATCTGGCGACCTATGTGGAAAGCGGTGTGCGCAGAATTACGCTGGCGGAAAAGCTCAGAAAGCTCCCGATGTCCTTTTTCGGAAAAAAGGATCTGGCTGATCTCACCAGCACAATCATGGCAGACTGCTCCTCTCTTGAAGCTACGTTTTCCCATTATATACCCGTGCTTGTCGGATCCGTTATTTCGACATTTATAATTGCCGTCAGCCTGTTCTTCTTCGATTGGCGGATGGCCTTGGCGTCGCTTTGGGTGCTTCCCATTTCTTTCTGTATAGTGATATTTTCAACAAGCGTACAGAACGCATTGGGACGCCGTCAGATGACGGTTAAAATGAACTGTGCCGATGGAATTCAGGAGTTTCTGGAATCCGTACGCGATCTCAAGGCCAATAATTCCGAGGATAAATATCTTGAAGGGCTTGACGCGAAAATAAAGGCCGTCGAAAAACGCGCTGTTCTAACCGAGCTCGGTACAGCCGTGTTCGTTGCGTCCGCCCAGATGATCCTCAAGCTGGGAATCGCAACCGTTGCGCTGGTCGGAGGGCTTCTGCTTGCCGACGGCAGCCTTGACGTTCTGACCTTCTTTATGTTCTTATTGGTGGTTTCACGTATGTATGATCCGATGCAGTCCGCTTTGCAAAATCTGGCGGCGATGATCGCGGCGAATGTTCAAACCGAGCGTATGAACGAAATACTTGACCATCCTGTGCAAAGCGGTGCGTCCGCTCTTTCAAACAAAGGCTTCGACATCGTTTTCGATCATGTAGGATTCGCTTATAACAGTGAGGAAACCCTTCTGCGTGAGGTGTCCTTTACTGCGAAGCAGGGAGAGGTTACCGCGCTGATCGGTCCGTCAGGCGGAGGAAAAACGACCGTTTCCCGCCTTGCGGCAAGGTTCTGGGACATTAACCGCGGTAAAATTACCGTCGGAGGTATGGATATTTCCAAAATCGATCCCGAAACACTGCTCTCTTTGTATTCCATCGTTTTTCAGGATGTAACGCTGTTTAACAATACGGTCATGGAGAACATTCGGGTCGGGCGTAAGGACGCGACGGACGATGAGGTTATACAAGCGGCGCTATATGCCCATTGCGATGAGTTTGCCGAAAAGCTGCCGGATAAATGGAACACCATGATTGGTGAAAACGGTTCGGAGCTGTCCGGCGGTGAACGTCAGCGTATTTCAATCGCCCGCGCTTTTCTGAAAAACGCTCCTATTATTCTGTTGGACGAGGCGACTGCTTCCCTTGATGTTGAAAACGAGACTTTAATTCAGGAAGCCTTATCAAAACTGATCAGGGATAAAACCGTACTGATTATCGCGCACAGAATGAGAACGGTTGCCGGTGCCGACAAGATAGTCGTTTTAAGCGACGGATACGTCGCGGAGCAGGGTAAACCGTCCGTGCTGATCAAACAAGGCGGAATATACATGGATATGATGGAATTGCAAAACAAAGCGCAAAATTGGTCATTAACAAAAGTATGATTTTTTATATGGTATTGTAGAAAAACACTGTTGTTTTCACCGTAGTAATGAGACATCTCATAAATAAGGATATCAATACAATGCATAAAAAGTTATAAATATTAAAACCGCCGGAGACCTTATGAGCAAGTCACTCCGGCGGTTGTTTTATAATGTAAACCTTTAGCAAGCGAAAAATCGACCGTCGATTGTTGATGGTCAGCGTGTTACTTTAAAGCAAGCGGACAATCGACAATGCAGCGTTCCGCGCTTGTCGGGCGGCGTTTGAGAACTTTATCGGTGTTTCTCAGCGCTTCGGCAAGGTTTTCCGCCGTTATTTTGTCGGGCAGCGGAACATCTGTTTTTGATCCGGTATAAGCGTGACCGGCTTCCCCGGAAAGAGCGAATTTCTTCGCCCATTCGCAGCGCGCCGTGTCGGCGGGAATCCAGGCATAATTTCTGCCGTTTAAG
>JAQVQF010000164.1 GCA_028701715.1 Eubacteriales bacterium
CTCTTACGGGACAGAAGCTGATTTCCGTGCTGCGGACATACGGAGTCAAGGCATCGATGGTGTCCACCAGCCGCGGCCCCGCGGTCACGCGTTATGAGGTGCTGCCCGACGAGGGCATTAGAGTCAGCCGCATAGAAGGGCTTGCCGATGATATACGCATGAGGCTCGCGGCCTCAAGCGTCAGAATAGAATCGAATATTCCCGGCAAAGCGGCTATAGGTATAGAAATCCCCAACGAAACGGCATCGATAGTCAAGCTCCGCGACCTTATTGACAACGATATGTTCCGTATAAACCCGTCCAAGCTGTTTGTCTGCTTGGGTGTGGACGTGGGCGGCAATCCTGTTTATTTTGACATACCGGACATGCCTCACCTGCTTATCGCGGGCGCCACGGGTATGGGTAAATCGGTATGTATTAATTCGATAATAATATCCTTGCTTTACAGAGCCACTCCGGACGAGGTAAAATTTATTTTAATAGATCCCAAAAAAATTGAGCTTTCCTGTTATAACGGTATTCCGCACCTGCTGGTACCTGTGGTGAACGAGCCCAGAACCGCCGCCGGTTCTCTCAACTGGGCGGTAAATGAAATGGAACGCCGTTACACGCTTATGGAACAGCTCGGCAACACACGCAATCTTGAGGAATATAACGAAATAGTCGAAGGAGATCCCGAAAAAGACAAGCTGCCGTATATAGTGATTATTATAGACGAGCTAGCCGACCTTATCATGTCCGCCAAGGACGCGGTGGAAAATTCGATCTGCCGTCTGGCCCAGAAGGCGAGAGCCGCCGGGATACACCTTATTGTCGGTACACAGCGCCCCTCGACCGACGTTATCACGGGGCTTATCAAAGCGAACATTCCCTCAAGAATAGCCTTTACCGTTTCGCAGTCGGTGGATTCCCGTATAATTCTCGACGAAAACGGAGCCGAAGCGCTGCTCGGCAAGGGTGATATGATTTACGCTCCCGTCAAGATGATGAAAAAGCTGCGCGTCCAGGGCGCGTATGTGGACGGCAAATCCGAAGTCACCGCCGTATGCCAGTTTATCAAGAACGCGGCGCAGGCCGAATACAGCGAGGATGTCATTAAGATGATAGAGGAAGAAGCAAAGCTTTGCGGTGAAAAAACGGGGAAGCGCAAAACGGAAGAGCCGGGCTTATTTATGGGCGAAGAAAAAGAAGATCCTCTGTTCATCGACGCGATAGGAGTGGCTTTCGAGTTTGAGACCATGTCCACCTCGCTGCTCCAGCGCAAGCTTTCGGTCGGTTATGCGCGGGCGCAGAAGATTATCGACATGATGGAGGACCGCGGTTACGTCGGTAAATTCGATCCCGCCACAAAGAAAAGAAAAATAAATATCACAAGGGACGAATACGACGAGCTGAGGCTAAACAGAAGCGGAGAAAAAGCGGATGCGTAAGATTAATACCTTAATATTTTTAATTTTATGCTTCAGCTTTATGCTGACCTCCTGCGGACGCGAGGCGGTGCGTATAACACGCGAGGAAGCCATGCCGATACAGAACGCCATCGACGGCGTGCTCGGCAAGGACACAGCGTTATACCGTTCGGCTTTTCCGATTGACTACGATACCGCTGTTGAAGGTGAAGAAGCAATGTGGAAATATGAAAATTCCACGGTATACACCGATTTTAACGGCTATCTAAACGAGATGCTTATCGGCGCGCTTGAGGCCGACCGGGTAAATTACGGTAAAAATATCGGTATGGAATTCATAGTGGAGTCGGTTACGGAAATTGATCCGGAAGAATACCCTTCTTATTTTAAATCATATGATGATATTTACGTATATTATTATACTCTTGACATATCATCCGTCGAAAAAGCGGTAAAAATTACGGGTAAGCTAAATATATGGGGCGACAAGGATGAGGAATCCTCCGCTGCGGAATTTATTGTTTTATACATCAACGGGGTATGGTATTTACATCCCATGTATTATTATACAACCTTTTATTAAAAAGAAAAATCAGGCGCAAATCAGGCCTGATTTTTCCTTTATTCGTTTTTCAAGGCGGCGTTTAATAACAATAAAGAAAATTATTTGCACCAACAATGTGGCTATCCATGAAATGGGGTAAGACATGTACAGCGTTTCAAGAGTGTGAAACCGCGGGCTTTGAAAAACCGTATATATCCATGTGATACGCACTCCGCATACGCCTATTATCGTCACGATCATCGGCGCCACCGAGGAACCCATCCCGCGTATCGCTCCGGTCATCACATCCATCATGCCGCAGGTAAAATACAGCGCGGATATATACGACATTCTGGTAATACCGTAGCTTATCGCCGTTGCGGAATCGGAAACATATATCGATAACAGCGGCCGTGCGAATATGAAGGCCGAAACCCCGAGGACAAACCCGGTGCCCGCCACGAGCAGCAGGCAGTAAACGAGTATTTTATTTATGCGTTCCGGTTTTTTTGCTCCGACATTCTGACCGATAAAATTCATGGCTGTCTGGTGGAAAGCGTTCATGGAAATGTAAACGAAGCCCTCTATATTGGCGGCCGCGGTGTTGCCGGGAAGCACTACGGGACCGAAACCGTTGATCGAGGATTGTATTATTACGTTGGAGATTGAAAAAATAGTGCCCTGGATACCCGCAGGCAATCCGATTCGGACAATTTTTAACAGCTCGTTTTTATGGAATTTCAGCTCCTTAAGCGAAAGCCGGCAGGAATCGGTACGCTTTATTAAAGCTCTTATGACGAATATTGCAGCAATTGTCTGGGTTATGGTAGTGGCAAGCGCGACTCCGTCGACATCCATCCCAAGTAAAAGCACGAAAATTAAATTCAATACAACATTCAATGCGCCGGCGGATGAAAGATATATAAGCGGGCTCTTGGTATCCCCCGCCGCCCTGAGTATGGCGGCGCCGAAGTTAAAAACAAGAATGGGTATTATCCCCGCAAAATATATACGCATATACAAAGCGGCAAGCTCCAGCACCTCTTCCGGTGTTTTCATCCATGTTAAGAAGAGCTTTGCTCCTAAAATGCCGATAATTGTGAGCACAACGCCGCCGACGAGCGCGGCCGGGACCGCCGTATGTACGGTTTTTCGTACCGTGTTGTCGTCTTTCGCGCCCAGTCCCTGTGCGACCACAACTCCCACACCCACGGAAAGCCCCATGAAAAGGGTCACTATCAGATTGATAAGCGAACCTGTAGAGCCGAGCGCGTCAAGCGGATATTCACCGCAGTACCGACCTATGATCGCAAGGTCAGCCGCGTTGAAAAGCAGCTGCAGCACCCCGGTTAAAATTATCGGTATGGTGTAAATGATTATATTTTTAAACAGCGGCCCGTCGGTCATATCGACGGATTTACGGTTAAATCGCATATATCTCCAGAAAATTAATTATGGTGTCCTCGCAAAAACCGCGGAATACGATTGTTACTGTATAAGTTAATCTTTATAATCAGGATGTTTTAAATCGCTTATACATTATAATCGCGGCTTTTACAGATTGCCTTAAGAGGTAAAAAACATTATACATTCGTGTGATATAAAATACAATCGTCAAAAGGAATAGAAATAACGGGTATAAGCGCGGTTTTTCCGCAATTATGCCCGTTAAGGTTTATTATGTTGACAAAACAGGGAAACTTGCCCTATTTTAATGTCTCACTGAATCCGGCGTATTTATTATACCGGATTCAAGTGCAAGGTTTTTATATAATTTAATGTAAAAACCTTGCACTTGAATAAATAAAAAAGCCGGGAAAGCCGCATCGCGGCTTGGTTTTTGATTTATTCAGTGGACATTATTTTAATTTTTTACTCAGACAGATGGTAAATTCGTCGTCGATTCGATAGGTTCCGTAAGGTTCGCACAGCTTTTCGCCGTACCAGGCTCCCTTCCCGTCGGGAATATAGCCGCGTTTTACATACATACGCTGCGCCGGGCCGTAACCGCGATAAAGCCCCACGGCGAGATAAACGGTGTCGGAATATTCCGACGCAACCTTTTCGGCGGTGTCCATAAGCTTTGAACCTATTCCGCGGTTTCGGTATTTTTCAAGCACGCCGAAATCGATTATTTCCGTATAGCCCATTCCGCCGAATGAGCCCCACGGTGCATTGGGATAGATATTTACATAACCCGCAGGGTATCCGTCGTATTCCGCCACAAAGGTTATGGCTATACCGTCCTTCTCGTCCTTAAGGCGCGCAATAAATTTAGCTTCCTCCGTGTGCCAGCCCTGAGCGCGCTCCTCCGCCGCAAATACGGCGGCATCGCTTTCAGCAAGACCGCGGATTAATATATGTTTGTCTTTATAATATGTCATTTGAATAACTCCTTCATTATTGCTTCAATATGTATTTGTATGGTATTTATCACCGGTACGGATATATCTTCCTGTTTTATCATCAGCGGTATTTCCGTACAGCCTAAAAGCAGAGCATCGGCTTTAAAATCACATATATACCGCTCGGCGACAGAGATCATACGCTTTTTATCGCTTTCAATGACAATGCCGTTTTCAAGATTGGGATATATTATATCTCCCAGCTCTTTCATGTCTGCCTGTGATGGGGTAATTGCCGTAACACCTCTTTCGCTTAAGGCTTTCGCATACAAACCGTTTTTCATGGTAAATTCCGTGGCGAATATCACAACGCGCCCGTAACGCCTCGCCGTGATATAATCACAGGTCGCTTTAACTATGC
>JAQVQF010000165.1 GCA_028701715.1 Eubacteriales bacterium
CGTTGGCGCCGGCGTCTATGGCGGCATAGTTCATGTCCACCACGGCCTGTCCTTTTTTGATGAAGGATTTATACGCGGCTTTCTTCATATATTCCAGCGCGTCCGCCGCGGGAATGATATTCGCCAGCTTGAAGAACGCGGACTGTAAAACGGTGTTGGTTCTTCCGCCGAGGCCGAGAGATTTGGCAATGGAAATGGCGTCGACTATATAGAAATCGGCATGCTTGCTTGCTATATCGCGTTTTGCCTTCGCGGGCAGCTTTTCGCCCAGCTCCTCCGGCTTCCATTGGCAGTTGAGCAGGAAGGTGCCGCCTTCCCTGATGTCGCCGGTGACGTCATACATATTTATATATGCCGGGTTATGGCAGGCGACAAAATCGGCGTGCGCGACATAATAGGTCGAGCGGATGGGCTTGTCCCCGAATCTGAGATGGGATACGGTTATGCCGCCCGATTTCTTGGAATCATAAGCGAAATATGCCTGTATATATTTATCGGTATGGTCGCCGATGATCTTGATCGAGTTTTTGTTGGCGCCGACGGTGCCGTCGGAGCCGAGCCCCCAGAATTTGCAGGCAACCGTGCCGGCCGGCGCGGTGTTGGGCTTTTCGAGTATGGTAAGCGATTTGTGCGTTACGTCGTCCTCGATGGAAATTGTGAAGCCGTTTACGGGCTTTGCGGAATCGAGGTTTCTGTAAACCGCCACAATCGCGCCGGGAGTGGTGTCCTTGGAGCCGAGACCGTATCTGCCGCCTACGATGAGCGCGTCTTCAAACTTAGTGCCGCGCAGAGCGGTGACCACGTCAAGGTAAAGCGGTTCGCCGAGAGCGCCCGGTTCCTTGGTGCGGTCGAGGACGGCTATTTTCTTAACCGTATCGGGAATGGCTTCGATGAAACGAGCGATCGCGAACGGTCTGTAAAGCCTGATCTTGAGCAGACCGACCTTTTCGCCTTTTTTATTGAGATAATCAACGGTTTCCTCCGCCGTGTCGCATACCGAGCCCATGGCTATGATAAGCTTTTCGGCGTCGGGAGCGCCGTAATAATTGAACAGCTTGTAATCGGTGCCTATTTTGGCGTTGATTTTGTCCATATATTCTTCGACAATCGCAGGAACGGCGTCATAATATTTGTTGCACGCTTCCCTTGCCTGGAAGAATATGTCGGGGTTCTGGGCGGAGCCGCGCAGCACGGGATGTTCCGGATTTAGCGCTCTTGCTCTGAAGGCGTTCACGGCGTCCATATCCGTCATTTCCTTCAGATCGGCATAATCCCAGGCTTCCACCTTTTGAATCTCGTGAGAGGTTCTGAAGCCGTCGAAGAAATGCATAAAAGGAATTCTGCTCTTTATGGCGGAAAGGTGCGCCGCCGCGCCGAGGTCCATAACCTCCTGTACGTTGCCCGAGCAGAGCATGGCAAAGCCGGTCTGGCGGCATGCCATGACGTCGCTGTGATCGCCGAATATCGAAAGGGCGTGGGAAGCGAGAGCGCGGGCGGTAACGTGCATAACTCCGGGAAGCAGCTCGCCCGCTATTTTATACATATTGGGGATCATCAGAAGAAGTCCCTGCGAAGCGGTGTAAGTTGTTGTGAGAGCGCCCGCGGAAAGAGAGCCGTGAACGGTGCCTGCGGCGCCGCCTTCCGACTGCATTTCCACTACCTTTACGGTCTGCCCGAAGATATTTTTAAGTCCTTCCGCAGACCATTTGTCGACGTATTCCGCCATGGGGGAAGACGGCGTGATTGGATAGATACCGGCTACTTCCGTGAACGCGTATGATACATGCGCCGCGGCGTTGTTGCCGTCCATGGATATCTTTTTTCTGTCAGACATATGTTAAACCTCCGTTTGTTCATTCCAAATTATTGTAGCACAACTTCCTTAGGATGTAAATATGCTTTTGAAAAATTTTATATCTTTTGCGGTTATTTTTCCATAATATATTTAATTCTATCATTATTATGTCTTTCAAACTATTGCATATTTCGTCATTACGTGATATTATTTACAATGAATAAGTAGATAATAAGGAGCGGAAAATGGTTAAGGTAATCGCCACCCTCGCCTTAAACGGAATAGACGGCATACCCGTGAGCGTCGAAGCCGGCCGCTTTCCCGGCGCGCAGCCGAGGGTGATACTCATCGGACTGCCCGACACCGCGGTAAAGGAAGCGCTCGAGCGGGTGCATACCGCCGCGAGAAGCTCCGCGATTCCGCTCATAAACGGGAATGTCACCGTCAACCTCGCACCCGCCGACGTTAAAAAGGAAGGCTCGTCCTTTGACCTGCCGATACTCATTTCGATGGTGGACGAAGCCAAATCCGGGATATTAAATACGGAAGGCAAGGCCTTTGCGGGCGAACTGTCGCTCACCGGTGAGGTCAAACCCATAAACGGAGCGCTTTCCATGGCCGCCGCCGCACGCGATGCGGGGCTTGGCGAAATATATCTGCCCGAAGCCAACGCCGCGGAAGCCTCCGCCGCCGAGGGAATAAACGTATATCCCGTAAAAAACGTTCTTCAGCTCTGCCGGCATCTGCGCGGCGAGGAGCTTATTCCGAAAACCATCTTTTCTTACGAGGAATTTGCCCGCAATTCGGTAATAAACGGTCTCGACTACGCCGATGTCAAGGGTCAGGACACTGCCAAAAAAGCCATAGAAATAGCCGCCGCGGGCAGCCACAATATATTGCTCATAGGTCCTCCGGGATCGGGCAAATCCATGCTCGCCTCGAGGATACCTTCGATAATGCCGCCGCTTTCGCTTTCGGAAGCCATTGAAACGACAAAAATACATTCCGTAGCCGGTATGCTGCGACACGGTGTTTCTCTTGTGTCGGAAAGACCGTACAGGTCGCCGCATCATACCATGTCCCCGGCGAGCCTTGCCGGAGGCGGCAAGAACCCCAAGCCCGGTGAAATATCCCTCGCCCACAACGGCGTGCTGTTTCTTGACGAATTTCCCGAATTCGACAGACCCTCCTCGGAGGTGCTGAGGCAGCCGCTCGAGGAAAGAAAAATACATATTACCCGCGTGAGCGGAACGGTTACCTATCCGGCTTCCCTGATTCTGGTATGCGCCATGAACCCCTGCCGCTGCGGCTGGTTCGGACACCCGACCCATCCGTGCACCTGCTCGACAGTTTCACGTCAGTCATACATAGCGCGCATATCCGGACCGCTTCTTGACAGAATAGATATACAGGTGGAGGTGCCGTCGCTCGATTATACCGACGTGTCGCGCCTCAAGCCCGCCGAATCGAGCGCGGAAATACGAGCGCGAATATGCGCGGCAAGAAAGTTCGCCGCGGAGCGCTTCGGCGATCCTTCCATGTCAAACGGACTGATGACTCCGTCTCAGATAAGAAAGCACTGCGTGCTCGACGAAGGCGGGGATGAGCTGATGAAAAAAGCTTATGTTTCCCAGTCGCTTTCGGCAAGAAGCTATGACCGGATACTCAAGGTCGCGCGCACGGCCGCAGACTTTGATTCTTCCGACGATATCAGGAAGCGTCACCTCGCGCTGGCGTTACAGCTTCGTACTCTGGATAAAAAATATTTTAATTGACATAATTTCCCGAAAAATTCGTTTTTTTCGTCTTGACATGTGGAAAACTCTGTGGATAATGTTGATAAGAGCATTTGTTTTCAACGATTTAGCCGAATATACCTTAAAGACGGGTGTGGATAACTGTAAAAAATAATTTTTCGGTTATATGTTATTATGTAAAACGAAAGGATACCAGATGAATTCAGACAATAACGGCGCCTCCGGCGGCGGCAATATTAAAGGCTTTGATTTTGACGACGAAACACCGGGAATAAACCAATCAGGCAAAAGCGGCGGAGCCTCAGGCGTAAAAAAGATTTTTAAAATAATTTTCGTTTCGATTTTGGTGGCGGTATGGGCGTTCATTTTGCTTACGATATACCTCAGGAGTAACGACGATATTCTCGAAACGCCGATACTTTCCGACGAGGCGAGAGCGGTTTACAACGCGGATAAAGACAATTTTATCATGTATCGCATATATACGCAAGAATTCATGACCGGCGACGGTTCGCTTCAGCTTTCCACCGCGGTTTACGCCGAAAGCGCGCACGAATTCGAAATCGGCGTCAGAATCGCATGGACCCAGCTGAGATATTGCGAGGAATGCGACGCGCTCTACACTCCCGAGCAGCTTGAAAAGCAGCTCAGGGAGGACAGTAAAAACGCCGATAAAAACGAATCTTACGAACCGTCCGCATGCATGACAAAGCATAACCTTGTCAGGGCTTCGCTGGAAGACAGGGAGCTTTATTATACCCTGACCGATTCCGAAGGCAACGTTTACCCCATGGTAAACCGGGAAAACCGGACAAAAAGCATAAACTTTTTTATTTTAAATTTAAAATACGAATATGAACGAATTTCATTTTCGGGATTATATTTTGACATTGAAAACAATATAATTAACAGAACGCTTGAAAGCTCACCGAACGAAAGCTCGCTTGATATTCTTTCGGCAGACGAACTGTCTGCAGACGGACTGTCTGCTGACGAACTGTCCGCTGAAGGAGCGTCCGACAATGTGTCTTCGGGAATATCCTATTACCTGAATATATATGACAAGCAGGGCGGCAATCTGTTGTTTTCCGCTTGTGTTTACAATAACTATATATATATAAACAGGACGTC
>JAQVQF010000166.1 GCA_028701715.1 Eubacteriales bacterium
TACGCGTGGTTCACCATGAACGACAGAGTAAACGCGGGCATGGATATCGAAGCGGTTGCGGCAAAGAACCTTGTTATCTGCGAAACCGCGGACGGCACCTACACAACCTCGGTCGAGCTCTCCGACGCAGGCGTCACCAAGACGCTCAACCCGGTCTCCACCTCGGACTGCCAGAGCTGGTTTATACCGGACGGCACGGACGGGATCAGCTATGAAACGGGCGCGATATCCGACACCACTCCTTTTACCGCGCTGGCGGACACCGCCGGCTATGTAAGAGCGGGCACGGTGTATGTCAAAGCCGACATGGCGGACGGCGACAGTGATTTTACAACCCTTTATGTATCCGGCATAACCGTTACGCGCGGCGACGATATTTCCGACATAACCAAATCGTTGCGCGTCGGAGTGGTATGCGGAGCCAACATATTGATTTTCGATTACGAAAGCTTTGATGCCAGCCGCTCAACCGACGCGATAACCGCCGTAGAACCCGGCACCGGTTACGCCGTCACCGCTCCGCTTGCGTCGAACGCGGTGGGCGAGGATGCCGAGCTTGCGACAACCGTAGGCAGCACCCCGGTAAGAATCGATATCTATCTCTGGTACGAAGGACAGGATTCCGATTGTACTTCCCACAACTCCATAAAGATCGAAAACGTGGAGGTTTCGGTGGAATTCAAAGCGGAACGCTGAGCTGAGCTTTCCGAGACTGTAAACAGTAAAGTAAAAAGCACCTGACGCGGCAACGGCATGCCCGGGGTCGCGCAGGTGCTTTTACCGTTCATTTTAAATCAGCTATACATAACATATCAAGGATAAGTGTTCGTGAAATTAAGCAAGCAAGCGGATTTTCAACCGTTTTACGGCATTTTCGGTCATATTAAGCCTCCGTATTCGCTTTTTTGCTTATTTTCCTATTGACATCATTTAGCAGGCATTGTATAATAAATTAAGTTTTATTAAAATATCTGTTATAAGGAGTACATATGAACGCTAAAACCAAAAAAGTACTTGCTATAATCGGCAATACCGCCTTATGGCTGTTTGTAATCTTCGCTGTTTGCATAACAGCGGTGGTGCTGTCTTCTGCAAACAATGAAAACGGTGTGGCTTCTTTCAACGGAAAAAGCTATATAAACATTAAAACGGATTCGATGAACCCCGCATTCAAAGCCGGGGATATGATTGTAATCAAGCTGCTTGTTGACCAGGAAAAGGCGAACCTTAAGGAAAACGACGTCATTACATATTACACCGACCTTGACAACAACGGCACCAAGGAGCTTAACACCCACCGCATTGTGGAACGGTACGAGGAAAGCGGTTTTGTCTTTTACAAAACAAGGGGCGACAACGGCGATAACGACAACAACCCCGAAACCGTTGCCTCGATAGATCCGAACCCCGTTGCGGCAAACGACATTATAGGCAAATGGACAGAGACACGCCTTGCCGGCGTCGGTAATATAATGTCCTTCCTGCAATCCCAAACGGGCTTTTTAACGGTTATTGTGCTTCCCCTGATACTTTTCTTCCTTTATGAGCTGACAAGATTTATCCGCGCTTTGATAAAAGCCAAGGGTAAGAGCAAGCTTTCAACCGAGGAAGAGGAGGAAATCAAAAAACGCGCCATCGAGGAATACCTCCGTCAGCAGCAGCTTGCCGACAAGAGCGGAAGCGAAGCCGAAAAAACCGAAAGCATACCCGAAAACGAAGAAAATAACGAAAATACTGAAAATAACGATAAAAATTGATTTCTCGCTTATATTAAATATACATACAGCCGGGGGATCTGAAATTTAATAAATTTTAAATCTTAGCCGGGAAGGTGAATTATATGGATGAATTTTTGAGCTGGTTCTATGCATTTATGAGCTCCATGCTGATAGACGGTGTGTGGAAAATCATATCGAACCTATTCAAAGGTTTGGTTCAGATATTCAACTTCCCGGCTTATTTTGAACAAATGGGACGCTATTCCGAGCATTTTTCGATATTGGAATGGATATGCGCCATCCTTGCGTTCATACTCGTCTATTCGATATGGTTTATAATAATATTCCTTATAGTGCTGCTCGTACGCAAATATATACGTTTCCGCCGTTCGATAGTATCCAACGACGATCTGCTGGAGGAGCTGAGCAACCTTCACCGCGACGTATTGCGGCTGACAAAGGAAAAAGAAAAGATACTCGCGCTGAAGGTGGGTTCGAGCGGAATTACCATGGAGCAGCTAAACGCGGTGCTCGGTGAAGCCGCCGCCGAATCGGAAATCGAAATCACGGCAAAAACGGAAAAGTCCGAAGCCGAAAAGTCCGTGACCTCAGCCGGAAACCGTTTTTTCCGTCTTTCCGCGGTGGATTTGAAATACGAAGCGTATATTCCGCCCCATTATGACAAAACAATGAGCCTTGAGGAGCTTTGCGACGATTTCCGCAATTTCTGTTGTTCGAGGATGCATCTGTTTTATGACATCAAGGTTATACGGCTTATGTTCGCGGGGCTGGCATCCACCAAGCTTATACTCCTGCAGGGTATTTCCGGTACCGGTAAGACTTCCCTGCCCTACGCCATGGGTAAATATTTTCAAAACGACGCCACAATCTGTTCGGTACAGCCCTCATGGCGCGACAGAACGGAGCTTTTGGGCTTCTTTAATGAGTTTACCAAAAAATTCAACGAAACCGAATTTCTCAAACGCGTTTATGAAGCCTCATATAACGACGATATTAATATTATAGTGCTCGACGAAATGAACATAGCTCGCGTGGAATATTATTTCGCCGAAATGATTTCCATTCTCGAAATGCCCGATCCTTCCGAATGGAAGCTGGAGCTTGTGCCGTCATCCTGGCCCACCGATCCCAAGCGTCTGGGCGAAGGCAAGCTGCAGATACCGCAGAATATTTGGTATATAGGCACCGCGAACAACGATGATTCCACCTTCTCGGTTTCCGACAAGGTATATGACAGAGCGCTCACCATCAACCTTGACAGCAAGGGCATAGACTTTGACGCTCCCGACACCTTGCCCAAGCAGATAAGCTATTCCCATGTCGCGCAGCTTTATGAGGAAGCTATTGCCCTGTATCCCGTGAAGCAGGAATATATAAGCAGCATAGGCAAGCTGGATATGTATGTGATTCAAAAATTCCGCGTGGCGTTCGGCAACCGTATCATGAAGCAGCTCAGCATATTCGTACCCGTTTTCGTGGCGGCAGGCGGCAGCGAGCTTGACGGTATCGACTATATTTTAGCGACCAAGGTGTTCCGCAAATTCGAGGGATTGAACCTTTCCTTAATCCGCGACGAGATTAGAGGGTTAATAAACTTTATGAACACCATTTTCGGCAAAGACAAGATGGCAGAAAGCATACAATATCTCGAACGCCTGCAAAAGATGTATTGATTATATAGAATTATATAATTATCGCATTACAAAATACCGGTTACGGTTACACCGGGACACGGCGGTGACGTGTTCCGGCTTTTATCATTAAATTTCCCCAAAAATCAAAGTTGAAAGGCATGGTCATATAAATGGCATATTCCGAGCTTCCGGAAAAATTAAATATTACCGGCGGTTCCGATTCGGAAAGCCCTGCCGCCAGTCCGGAAGAAATGCCCAAAACGGGTACGGACGCTTTCGGTAATACCGCCGAATACGGCGGTCTTGTCGCAGAGGATTCAGAAACCGCGGAAGACGAAGAAACGCCGGAAAGAGTACCCGACGACGCCGACGCGTTTAAAAACGTTTTTGAAGACACCATGTTTTTTATTAACGAGCTTGTGTCGGGCTATGAATATTACCCCGAAATATGCTCGATGATAGCGGAGGGTTCCACAAAAATATCCGTACGCAAGCGTTATCTGCTCAAGGCTATAGATGAAAAATGGATAAACGCCGTGGAGGAATGCCTTACCGCGCTCGATAACCTGACACGCAACCCTTCTCGTTTTATTGAGGAAACAGATAAGGTGCTTCCGATCGAGATGTCCAAAAGCATCACCAGCCGTTCTATCAAGCATCTCGCTCAGCATACGGATTATATCAGTAAAATTGAAGACGACATGGTTATCCCGTCAAAAATACTCAACGTTTTCCACGACGAAACCATTTTCACATATGAAAATAAATTCGTGAATACGCTCATAAACAAGCTTTATCTTTTTGTCAACAAACGCTATTTAACCGCAAAAAAGCACGGAAAAGATGAAAAAGTCACTTCCCTGAATTTCAGCTCGGATTTTATAAACGGAAAAATCAAGGGCAGATTTAATTTCGGGATCGAAATATCGGAAGAACCCGAAGCGAACGTGAATTTGAAAAATTACGCCTTTACTACGGATTTATGGAAACGTGTCAAGCGGTTGAATTCCGTCGTCACGGCATATATGTCTTCGGAATTCTGCAAAGCCATGGGTCAGAATTTTATCCGCCCCCCGGTTATGCACACCAACGCAATCAACAAAAACCGCTATCTCAGACAATGCCTTGCGCTGTATCAATTTATCGAAAGCTATGAGAATGTCGGTTATAATATGATAATTGAGGAAACCGCAGAGGACCTTGACGAAAATTATATAAAAGAGCTGTATTCAATGCTTGCCATT
>JAQVQF010000167.1 GCA_028701715.1 Eubacteriales bacterium
AAGCCGTCTGCCAAGCTGATACCCCTTTTTTCAAGCTCTCCCAGCTCCTTGGTGTCAAAAACCCCGCTTTGCGTGGGGGATGCCTGAAAAATTCCGTCGTTGACGCCGAGCAATATCACCGCCCTTGGGTTGTTGCCCTTAAAAAGCGCGGCGTTGCCGATGACCACCGTGTCGCAGGAAACGGGAACGCTGCCCACCGAATATGAGTCAAGCAGCAATTCCAGCACGGACGGCAGCGCGGTAAGCTCAACGGGCTCGCCGCCGCACACAAGATATAATTGGTCAAGAGCGTTTATTATAACATCCCACAGCTCGGTAATTTTTTGCGCCGCGTCGTCGTCGCCCGTTTCGCGAAGCCGTTTGGCCTTTGTCCTTACGCTTGCGGCTGCGTCTGCGGCGTCAAGCAGATTATAAAGCGCTCTCGCCGCCGTGCCGCCGTTTAAAACCGGCTCCGCTTTCAGCTCATATTCCAATTCTCCGAGCAGTGACGACACCATACGCCTTGCCGTGTTAACCTCTTTTAACACCGCGCTTTCATATTCGCTCATGCCCTCCTTGTATCCGGCGGGATTCATGAGCCAGTCGTCCTCCGAAACCCAGGCTCTGCCCCTTATTCTCCAGGTTTCGGCATAACGGGTTATAAGATTGACCCTTTTGGCGCTTATGGGCAGAAAGCCGCTCTTTATAAATTTAAGCATCACATGAAGCGGGTAATTCATGGCGACCGCCTCCGCCGCCGAAAGGAGAAACATAGTGAGAGGCTTTATCATCAGGCTGTCCCCCGACGAAAAAAAGCAGGGTATGTCATGCTTGGCGAGCACCGTGTCTATTATACCCGCATAGCTTTCGGGCGAGCGGAGGATTATGACAATATCGCGGTAACGGCAGCCTTGACGTATCAGCCTTGCGATAACCGACGCGACAGCTTCGGATTCCTCGAAGCGGTTGGCGCATTTTATAAATTCCGCCGTGCATTCACCGTCATACGGAATTGCGGTATTGTTCCACAGGTTTTCTTCCGCGTAGGCAAGGCTTTTGTTCTTTGCTCTTTTATTGCCTTCGAGAAATATATCTTTTGTGAGTGCGGGTTTATGCCTGCCGGCGCGTTTATAGGCCGAGGCGGGAGCGGCGAAGGTCATGGTTTCGTCTTCCGGATCGTAGCCGAAGGTGATATAAATATCGTCGCATTGCGCGGCGACGGAGTCCATTACCCTGTGTTGTTGCTCTGTAAACGAATTGAAGGAATCCACAAAAACCGTTTTGCCGCGGAAAAAGTCCATGGTTTTAAGGTTTTCGGCGTAAATATCCAGTATATCGCGCCCGTCGATTCTGCTTTCGTTAAATTGCATATCGAATTCGGAAAGCACGGCGTGTACATCTCTCGCCTTGCCGGCGGTGCGGCCGTCGCCCTCGATATTTCCCAAAAGCGAGTGGTTTACGCCGTTTTCCTTCAAGCCGCGGGATGTGTCGAGCATTTTTTTCACAAAAGCGTTTTCGTCGCACACGGAGGAAAATTCGCAAAGCCTGTCCCTTGCTTTTTTAAGCGCGCGGGTCATCAGCAGCGCTCTTCCGCCGTCGTCGACACAGCTTGTCGCAAGACCGCCGTATTCGCGGTAGGTACGGTTGGGCAGACGGTCGAAGGTGAGCACCTCGACATATAAATTCGCGCCGCTGCCGAAACGGGTAAATACGTCCTTTTCGTATTCCATGGACTGCTGGACGGGGACTATCACCACGCAGGGTATGCCCTCACGGCATTTTTCGCCGATGACGGTTTTTATATATTCGGTTTTCCCGCTTCCGCTTCTCCCGGCTATACGGTACAGCATAAACACACCTCCGTCGGCGATAAGCCGTTTTACCGTTTATCGCTTTTTATTAACCGAACATTTCGAGTATTTTTATCTTAAATTTAAATGTACTGTTTTTGGAAGAATAGGCTTCGCTCTTGCTGCCCGTTGCTTTTATAATAACCGCGGAAGAGCCGAGGCACAGCGGGGGAAACAGCACGCACCACCAGTTTTGTCCCTCCCCTTCGCCAAGCACGACGCGCAGGGAGTAATATTTCCCCGCCGGGAAGGTCACTCCGTCGTATTCGCGCGTGGGGTAGTCCTCTTTTCCGAAAACCACAACCGCGCCGTAGGCTAAGCCGTTATCGCTCAACACTTTTTCGGCTATTTCCGTCAGCCGCTCATGCGATAAGTTTGACATCGATACAGCCATGGCTTCGTCCATGCCCTTGTCGGAAAAAATATTTTCGGCTTCGGCGAGAATGGCGTCGCGCACCATGAGTTTGACCCGCTGGTCGGTTTCGCCGTCCGAATTCGCTATAACGTGCAGTCTTATAACGCTGTCGTATAGCTTTTCCTCCCGTATCGGGAGAAACGCGGACGAAGCCAGCGTCACGAGCACGCTTGCCGCAAGACACAGCGCGAAAAGAATTGCTCTTTTTTTAGATATTGCTTTCGTTGATATTTTTTTCATTGTCTTTTCACCTCAACATCGATTATTGACGGCGAAAAGAATTTACATACAACTATAACATAAATTTCATTTTTTGTAAAGAAAAAACAGACTGAAATTATCAATCCGTTTACGTTAAACAGGTACCGCCGCTTTGGCGAAGGCGTGCTTTCTTATGCTTTCCGCGGCTTTTTCCGCTTTTTCATACGAATCGAACATACCGAAAACGCCGCTTCCGCTGCCCGTGAGGGAAATTCCCAAGGCGCCGTTGTCCGCAAGCTCCTTTTCCAGCGCGGAAATTTCCGGAAACAGTTCCCGACAAACGGGCATAAAATCATTATGTAAATTCGCGGCGATGGCGAATATATCGTTTGCGGCAAGAGATTTCAACATTTTTTCGCTGTCTGACACGGAGATATTATGTTTATCTATTTCCCGGAACATTCTCACCGTGGACGCTCCGATTCCGGCGGCGCACACGCAATATGCCGCGCTTCCGGTAATATTAAACGCCTTTATCGGTTCGATTATATCCCCGATTCCGGTGCAGAGACAGGTGCCGCCCTCTATAAGGAAGGGAACATCCGCGCCGAGCGATACGGCGATTTCCCTTAGCTCTCTATATGACAGCCCCGTTTTATACAGCCTGTTCAGCCCCCTTAAAACGGCAGCCGCGTCCGCGCTGCCGCCGCCGAAGCCGCCGCGCACGGGAATTACCTTTTTAATAATAATTTCGGCGCCGCCCGCAAGCCCGGTATGAGCAAAAAACGCCTCCGCCGCCTTGCAGGCGATATTTCCCCTGCCGGGAATACGACCGCAGGTTACGGTTATATCCGGGCGTTTGACTGCGAAAACGGTATCGTACAGCGAAACGGTCTGCATTATTGTGTCAAGGGTATGATAGCCGTCCACTCTTTTTCCGGTTATATTCAATGTTAAATTAATCTTGGCGTAAGCCTTTTCGGTTATCACAGCCTGTGGAAAACGGGCTTTCTTTCCCTGAAGGTGACGACGCTGCTGAAGCCAAACGATTTTAAAGCGTCGCAGGTCGGCGCGATATCCTTGGCAAGGTCGCAGGCATAATGCGCGTCCGAGCCCACGGTCAGCATTTTGCCGCCAAGCTCCTTATAAAATATTATAAGGTCATTGTGCGGAAAGGTGGTGCCGGTACCCTGACGAAGCCCCGAGGTGTTGACCTCGAGAGCTATTCCCTTCCGAATAATTTTCTTTAATATGGATTCGTAATAAACGCGTCCCTTTTCAAACACGTTAATAATACCTTCTCTGCCGTTGCGCATGAAATAACGGTAAGGATAGGTTATATGGGCGAGGGTGTCGAAGCCGCCCCAATCGACAAGCTCCTCCAGCTCGGAAAGATACAGCTCCCATGCATGCTTCAGCGTGGCGTCGGAAACGGCGGAATATTCCATGTCCGAAAAATCGGGAAATCCCCTTACGGCGTGCGCCGAACCGATGATGAAGTCATATTTGTATTCGCCGAGAACTTTTTCGGTCTTTTCCATGTCGTGGCACGCCTGCGCGAGCTCCGTACCGTAAACCACCTCAAGAACTCCCTTATATTTTTCCTTCGCCGCTGTTATGTCGCGTTTGATTCCCTCGTTGTCGAGCGGCGGGAATATATTGCCCATGGTTTGCTGGATTTCGAGATGGTCTGTCACGGCTATCGACTCGAGTCCCAGCTCAACGGCTCTTTTACAGAGCCCGTCAACGGATGAGCCTCTTTCTTTATCCACATCTCCCGAATAAAGGGAATGGCAGTGTGTTTCATGCATTTTATATAAACATCCCTTCCTGAAAAAACGTCAATTAATCGCTTTCGGGCAGACGCCCGAATGGTATTTATGCAGATTTGTTATATGTATATAATAATGATTTTACTAAAAAAGCGTCAGCTGGCTGGTTTCGGGCAGATCCCCCATACAGCCGTTTTCCCTGAGGGTATCCAAAAGCGATTTCGAGATGCCCGAATTATTTTTCAGCTCCTCCACGGTGTTGACGCCGGATTTTACGGCGTCGTATATATTCTGCGCGGCGGTTATACCGAGACCGTTTAAGGCTATGAAGGGAAGCCGTATCTTACCGTTTTCGGGTAGAAATTCGGTCGCCCTTGAT
>JAQVQF010000168.1 GCA_028701715.1 Eubacteriales bacterium
CGGGTCATCCCTGTACGATAAATGTTGTGGAAGTTAAGCAGCCCGACGTTAACGCTCAGCTTGCGGCCGAAAATATCGCCGCTCAGCTTGAAAAGAGAATTTCCTTCCGCCGCGCCATGAAGCAGGCCATTTCCAAAGCCATAAAGCTCAATGCTAAGGGTATCAAGGTTATGGTCAGCGGACGTCTCGGCGGCGCGGAAATAGCCAGACGCGAACATTACCATGAAGGAACCATTCCGCTTCAGACACTCAGAGCCGATATAGATTACGGTTTCGCGGAAGCCGCAACGACATACGGCAAAATAGGTATCAAAGTCTGGATATATAAAGGCGAGATACTTCCCGAGGTCAAGCGTCCTTCGAATACTGAAGGAGGTAGATAAATTATGTTGATGCCCAAAAGAGTTAAATACAGACGCGTTCACAGAGGCCGCATGAAAGGCAAAGCCACCAGAGGCAATAAAATTTCCAACGGTGATTACGGTCTTGTAGCCATGGAGCCCGCCTGGATAACCAGCAATCAGATAGAAGCCGCCCGTGTCGCCATGACGCGTTATATCAAAAGAGGCGGTCAGGTCTGGATAAAAATATTCCCCGACAAACCCGTAACCGAAAAACCCGCCGAAACCCGAATGGGTTCGGGCAAAGGTTCTCCCGAATACTGGGTAGCGGTAGTAAAACCGGGAAGAGTCCTTTTCGAAATGGGCGGAATCACAGAAGAACAAGCGCGTGAAGCTATGCGTCTTGCCATGCACAAGCTTCCCATCAAGTGCAAGTTTGCCGTAAAGGCAGACCTTGAGCTTGAAAATTAAGGAGGTAAGATGTTAATATGATGAATATAAACGATATCAGAGCTATGTCTGCTTCCGAACTTTCCAAGAAGCTGAAGGAAGATAAAGAGGAGCTTTTCCACCTCCGTTTCCAGCACTCTATAAACCAGCTCGACAACCCCATGAGATTGGTTGAGACCAAAAAAGAAATCGCACGTATCCTTACGGTTCTTCGTGAAAAAGAACTTAAGGAAAACGCCTGATTGAAAGGAGTCGTTAGAAATGGAAGAAAACACAAGAAGTCTCAGAAAAACAAAAATCGGTAAGGTCGTAAGCAATAAGATGGATAAAACCATCGTGGTCGCCATAGAAGACAGCGTAAAGCATCCGCTTTATAAAAAGATTGTCAGACGTACCGTTAAGTTTAAAGCTCACGATGAAAACAACGAATGCGGAATGGGCGACAAGGTTCTCATTATGGAAACCCGTCCTCTTTCCAAGGAAAAGCGCTGGAGACTCGTGGAAATAATAGAAAAGGCTAAATAAGCCGGGAGGACATGAAATGTTACAGCAACAGTCATATATGAAAGTCGCCGATAACACCGGCGCAAAAGAGCTGATGTGCATTCGCGTTCTCGGAGGCACAGGCAGAAGATATGCCCGGATAGGCGACGTGGTCATATGCTCGGTCAAAAAAGCGATGCCCGGCGGCGCAGTTAAAAAAGGCGAAGTCGTAAAAGCGGTGGTCGTCAGGACCGTTCAAGGTCAACGCAGAGCCGACGGTTCGTATGTCAAATTCGATGAAAACGCAGCCGTTCTGTTAAAAGAAGACAACAGTCCCAGAGGTACACGTATTTTCGGGCCGGTAGCGAGAGAGCTTCGCGAAAAGGACTATATGAAAATACTGTCCCTGGCTCCCGAAGTTGTTTAATGGAGGAAACCCAAATGAGTAAAATGCACATAAAAACCGGCGATACCGTTGTTCTTAAAAGCGGTAAAGGCGCTCATCAGAAAGAACCGACCATAGGTAAGGTTAAAGGTGTTTCTCCCAAAGAGGGTAAATGCATTGTCGAAGGAGTCCATGTCGTTTCCAAGCATGTCAAGCCCCGCAAGCAGGGAGACCCGGGCGGAATCGTCAAGACAGAGGGCGCAATTTACGCCTCAAAGGTCATGCTCTATTGTCCGAAATGTCAGAAGGGCGTCAGAGTCCGTTCTATCGTTACGGAAAGCGGAGAAAAAATAAGATCCTGCTCCCGCTGCGGCGAGACGTTATAAGAAGGGAGTACGAATAAATGGCAGTTTTAAAAGAATATTATGTTAACGAAGTCGCTCCCGCGCTTATGAAACAATTCGCGTATAAAAACGTGATGCAGATACCCAAAATCGATAAAGTCGTCATAAACGTCGGCTGCGGCGAAGCAAAAGAAAATTCCAAGCTGCTCGACAATATCTTGGGCGAGCTTGCTCTTATAACCGGTCAGAAGGGCGTTATAACATCCGCTAAAAAGTCGGTTTCCAACTTCAAGCTCCGCGCCGGCAGCAAAATCGGAGCAAAGGTTACGCTCCGCGGGGAAAGAATGTATCAATTTTTATATAAATTCTTCAATCTTGCGCTCCCGAGAGTAAGAGACTTCAAGGGCATAAACCCCAACAGCTTTGACGGCCGCGGAAATTACTCCGTGGGTATCAAGGAACAGCTTATCTTTCCGGAAATCGAATACGATAAAGTGGATAAGATAAGAGGTATGGATATTTGTATCGTAACGACCGCCAACACGGACGAAGAAGCAAGAGAGCTTCTCAGGCTGATGGGCGCGCCGTTCGCAAAGCAGTGAAAGTGAGGAGGGAATCGAAATGGCAAAAACATCGATGATATTAAAGCAGCAAAGGCCTGCAAAGTTCTCTACCAGAGCTTACAACAGATGCAAAATTTGCGGTCGTCCGCACGGATATCTCAGAAAATACGGCGTCTGCCGTATATGCTTCAGGAATCTTTCCTATAAGGGCGAGATACCCGGAGTTAAAAAAGCAAGCTGGTAAGGAGGAAACAAAATGCAGATTACAGACGTTATAGCAGACATGCTGACAAGAATCAGAAATGCTAACTCCGCCAAACACACAACCGTCGACATACCCGCGTCGGGTATGAAGAAAGCGATAGCTCAGATACTTGCGGACGAAGGCTATATCAAGGAATTCGAAGTTAAAAATACCGAAGATAAACAGGGTGTCATAACCGTCACGCTTAAATACGGTAATAATAAAATGAGAGTTATCCAGGGTATAAAGAGAGTGTCCAAACCGGGACTGCGCATATACGCTTCCTGCGGCGATCTCCCCAGGGTAAAGAACGGGCTCGGCATTGCGATCGTATCCACATCCAAAGGAATCATGACCGACAAGCAGGCAAGAAAAGAAAATATCGGCGGCGAAGTCCTCGCCTTTGTGTGGTAAGGGGGATATGATATGTCAAGAATAGGCAGAATGCAAATCACCGTCCCCGAGGGAGTCACCGTAACGATCGGTGAAAACAACCATGTAAAGGTCAAGGGACCTAAGGGTGAAATCGAAAGAAGCCTTCATAATCTCATGAGCATCGAACAGGAAGGCAACCTTATTTCCGTTAAGCGTCCCAACGACGAA
The DNA here is from genome assembly GCA_028701715.1 of Eubacteriales bacterium. Classification (GTDB taxonomy): domain Bacteria; phylum Bacillota; class Clostridia; order Oscillospirales; family CAG-382; genus UBA1206. Next base: position 3,414 of record JAQVQF010000168.1, read on the forward strand.
AAGCCGACCAAGGCGCTTCACGGGCTGACCAGAACGCTCCTTAACAACATGGTTGTGGGCGTTACGGAAGGCTTTTCCAAGGAATTGAATATAAACGGTGTCGGCTACAAAGCCGTAAAGCAGGGTAAGCAGCTCGTTCTGAATCTCGGCTATTCGCATCAGATATTCTTTCAGGAACCCGAAAACATTACCTTTGAAGTGCCTCAGACCGATAAGATTATCGTCAAAGGTATAGATAAGCAACAGGTTGGTCAGCTCGCTTCCGAAATCAGAAGCAAGCGTCCTCCCGAACCTTACCTCGGTAAAGGCGTCAAATATGCCAACGAAGTCATAAGACGCAAGACCGGTAAGGCCGGCAAATAATCGGAAGGAGTGAAATTATGTTTATAAGAAAAGACACCAATAAAAAACGTCTTCACAGACATGTAAGAGTCAGAGCAAAAGTGTCGGGTACGGATTCCCGCCCAAGACTCTGTGTATATCGCTCCAACGATAATATAAGCGTTCAGATTATCGATGACACCACGGGCAGCACGCTTGTGGCAGCCTCCAGCTACGAAAAGGAATTTGAAACCGGCGGTAACAAGGAAACAGCGAAAAAGGTCGGTATGCTTGCGGCGAAACGCGCAATGGAAAAAGGAATCACCGAGGTCATTTTCGACCGCGGCGGCTATCTTTATCACGGACGCGTTTTGGAATTGGCAGCCGGCGCTCGCGAAGCCGGACTCAAGTTTTAGGAGGTAAACATTAAACATGACGAATAATAAATTCAATTATTCCGAAGCGGAGCTTAAAGAAACCCTTGTTTCCACAAAAAGAGTTTCCAAAACCGTCAAAGGCGGCCGCATAGCGCGTTTTTCCGCTTTGATAGTAGTGGGCGACGGTCAGGGACATGTGGGTTACGGACTCGGTAAAGCGGCGGAAGTGCCCGAAGCCATAAGAAAAGCCATCGAAGCAGCAAAAAGGAACATAATAACCGTATCCCTGAAGGGTACGACCATACCGCATGAGGTTATCGGCGAATACGGCGCGGGCAGAGTGCTGCTTAAGCCGGCATCTCCCGGTACCGGTATTATAGCCGGCAGCTCGATGCGTGCTGTTCTCGATTCTGTCGGAATTAGGGATATACGCGGCAAATGCCTCCGTTCCAACAACCCCACGAATGTCG
>JAQVQF010000169.1 GCA_028701715.1 Eubacteriales bacterium
CCCAAGATATCTACTGTAATTGGTTGTTTTAAACGCTATGTTTCAAAAAATGTCGGAATACCTATATGGCAAAAATCCTTTTATGAACATATTATCAGAAACGAGAAAGATTATTATGAGATAACAGGATATATCTTACGAAATCCAAAAGCATTAATTTTCAAGAAATATTACAATAATTATTAAATTGGTAATGTTAATGTGTTTTGATTAATATTTATATAAAATTGTTTTGTAGTGATATTTAAAACCGTAGGGGCGACGCCCACGCAAGCGTGGGCACTTATCCGCCCGCCGCAATACCCGTCCCCTATATTATCCGTAACCGTCGTTTCTCATCGTTTTCTTTATACATCACAAATCGACATCAAATTCCCTATGTAGCGGGCGGATAATATCCGCCCCTACGATATAGAAATTACTTGGTGTACTTGAATAAATTACACCACACAATACACAAAGGATGAATATATGCACGACATTTCTAAAATCAGGAATTTTTCAATAGTGGCGCACATCGACCACGGCAAGTCCACTCTTGCCGACAGGCTGCTCGAATTTACCCAAACCGTTTCGCAGCGCGAGATGGAGGACCGCATTCTCGACAACATGGACCTTGAGCGCGAACGCGGCATCACCATCAAGGCACGCGCCGTGCGTTTTCTTTATGCCGCCAATGACGGAAACAAATATGTGATGAATCTTATAGACACTCCGGGGCATGTCGATTTCAATTATGAGGTCTCCCGCTCTCTCAAGGCCTGCGAGGGCGCGCTTCTTGTCGTCGACGCCACGCAGGGCATACAGGCGCAGACGCTTGCCAACGCGTATCTCGCCGTCGAAAACGACCTTGAAATAATACCGGTAATCAACAAAATCGACCTCATATCCGCCGATATCGACATGGCGGTACGCGAAATAGAGGATATTCTTGGGCTCCCAGCCAAGGACTGTCCCAAAGTGTCGGCAAAAAACGGTCTGAATATAGCGGATGTGCTCGAAGCCATTGTCAGGGATATTCCCCCGCCCGCGGGCGATGAGGAAAAGCCGCTGAAGGCGTTGGTTTTCGATTCCTATTACGACAGCTACAAGGGCGTTATTGTCTATATCCGCGTTATGGACGGCACCGTCGGCGTGGGCGACAGGGTGATGATGATGCACACCAAGGCAACCTTTGAGGTGGTGGAGACCGGAACCCTTTCCCCCCGCAGCCTGACGCCGCGTGACAGGCTGTTTCCCGGCGAGGTCGGCTATTTCACCGCTTCCATAAAAAATATCGGCGAAACGACCGTCGGCGACACCGTCACCTCCGCCGAAAACAACGCCGACGCGCCTCTGCCCGGCTTTAAAAAATGCCTGCCGATGGTTTACGCCGGCATTTACCCCTCCGACGGCTCGCATTTGGGCGACCTGCGCGACGCGCTTGAGAAGCTGCGTCTCAACGACGCTTCCCTTTCCTTTGAGCCGGAAAGCTCGGTCGCGCTGGGCTTCGGCTTCCGCTGCGGCTTTTTGGGGCTTCTCCACATGGAAATTATAGAGGAAAGACTCGAACGCGAATTCGATCTTGAGCTTATAACCACCGCTCCTTCGGTTATTTACGAGGTTACCAAGCACGGCGGCGCCACGGTGAGAATCGACAATCCTTCCAATTATCCGCTGCCGGAGGAAATCGAATCCGCCGCCGAGCCCGTGGTCAAGGCGACCATCATAACCCCGACGGAATATATGGGCGCGATTATGGAGCTTTGCAAATCCAGACGCGGAGTATATAACGGAATGTCCTTCCTCGACACCAACCGCGCAGAGCTGAAATACGATTTGCCTTTAAACGAGATAATATACGACTTTTTCGACGCGTTGAAGTCGCGTTCCAAGGGCTACGCCTCCCTCGATTACGAGCCGAAGGGGTATGAGCAGTCGCGTCTTGTGAGGCTGGATATACTGTTAAACGGCGATATCGTCGACGCCCTTTCCTTTATAGTTTTTGCCGACAGCGCCTATCCGCGGGCGAGGAGGATTTGCGAAAAGCTCAAGGACAATATACCGCGTCAGCTGTTTGAAATACCCGTTCAGGCGGCGATAGGGGGCAAAATTATCGCGCGCGAAACCGTGAAGGCGCTCCGCAAGGATGTGCTTGCCAAATGCTACGGCGGCGATATCACCCGCAAGAAAAAGCTGCTCGAAAAGCAGAAAGAGGGCAAAAAGCGTATGCGCACCTTCGGCACCGTGGAGGTTCCGCCCGAAGCCTTCCTCTCAGTACTGAAATTCGACGACGAATAATATTATGGAAAGCAAGCCTGTTTCAATTTATATCCACTTCCCTTTTTGCGTAAAAAAATGCGCCTACTGCGCGTTTTTTTCCGTATCCGGAGGAAACGATGAAATATATGACGCTTATACCGACGCGGTTATAAAAAGACTCCGCTCGATACCGCGCCACAGGGTGAAGACCGTTTATTTCGGCGGCGGCACGCCCACCGTATTGGGCGCGGAACGGCTGTGCCGTGTGCTCGGCGCGGTTTCGGATACGCAGGAGGTCGAACAGGACGCGGAAATCACCCTTGAGTCCAATCCCGGTACGGTAAATTCGGATGATTTTTATAAACTCAGCGCCGCGGGCTTTAACAGGCTTTCGATAGGGCTTCAGTCCGCCGACGACGAAGCGTTGAAAGTCTTGGGAAGAATTCATGACCTTAAAGCATTCCTTGACTGTTATGACGGCGCGGCAAAGTATTTTTCAAATATCTCAACCGATATTATTTTTGCCCTTCCGTATAATCGGCAAAGCGGCAAGCCCTCCGTGGGGCTTCATAAAACGCTTGAGATATTAAAAAGCATACAGGTTCCGCATATTTCCGCGTATTCGCTTATTCTTGAGGAAAACACCCCTTTGTCGGATTACAGAAATCAATATGCTTTCCCGGACGAAAACGGGGAGGAAGCCGAGTATAATTATATCTGCTCGTTCCTTTCCGATTCGGGCTACGGGCATTACGAGATTTCCTCCTTTGCCCTGCCGGGATATGAATCGCGTCATAATATCGGTTATTGGAAACGGGAAAGCTATATCGGCGTGGGACCCGCCGCCCATTCGTTTTACCGGAATCGCAGATTTTCCGCTCCGCCCGACATCGGTCTGTTTATCAGAAGCGCCGACAAGCCCTTTATGTCCGACACCGATTTCGCCGCTGCCGCGGAAATAACCGCCGACGAGGCGGAGGAGGAACGCATAATGCTTGGGCTGCGCACCTCCGACGGAGTGAAGCTGCTCGGCGAAAAGCTGAAATACGCCGAAAAGCTTGCGGACGCCGGGTACGGCACAATACGCGACGGCATTTTTTCGTTAAACGACAAGGGTTTTAGGGTTTCTAATTTTATAATAAGCGGGCTTATATAGCCGGACGTTTACGTCCGGCCTTTATTTTGCCTTGAATTGTATATAACGCTAAAAAGTGAAATCCGACTTTTTAGCATAATACACAATTTTTTCCGGACTTTTTCCGCATTGAAAAAGCATAAAACAGGGCTTATAATAAGGGTGCAGGACAAACCGGGAGGAAGTGAAGGCTCTGATACAAACAGCACTGCGCACAAGAAAACGAAAATACGACATACAAAAGCTGCCGATACAAATCGACGGCTATTTTAATGCCTATCTTGCGGCAAATCCCGAAATCGTCGCCGACACCGAATCCCTGGCGGCGTATATCGGCATAACACGCGACGAGCTCAACGCGCTCGAGCATCACAAAAAGGTGGGCAGATGCGTAAGCCTTGCCAAGACAAGGATAGCTTCTGTTAAAAAGCAGCTTGCCTACAGGGGAAAAATCAACGCCACGCTTTTGGCTTTCGATCTCAAAAACGACCACGGCTACCGCGAAAAGCCCGACGACGCGCAGCAAATGATAACGATCTTTAAGGGAGAGGTGCTGGAATGGGGCAGTTAGAGAATTTAAGAAGCGCAAGAAATGAAATATCCTTATCGGTTTACTTTCCGGTATCCGTTACGCTTATACGCGCCGCGTCGCTTTTCGGGGCTTTTGCCCGCTGCGGCGGAATAAGGCCGCGAAAGACGTTCAAGCATCAGGAAAGTCAGGTTATGAATGATAAAGAAAATCGACATCACTCCCAACATAAAGCAGCTAGAATTTTTCAGATCCAAAGCGAAATACACCGCATACGGAGGAGCCAGGGGCGGCGGCAAGTCCTGGGCGATGCGTATGAAGCTGGTGCTGCTCGCGCTGAAGCACCCCGGAATAAATATCCTGCTTTTAAGGCGTACCTTGGGAGAGCTGCGGGAAAATCATATCATACCGCTGCGCAGGCTGCTTGAGGGCACGGCGGATTACAGGGATTCCGCCAAGGAGTTTCTTTTCGCCAACGGCGCGCGGATAAAGCTGGGCTATCTCGACAGCGAATGCGACGTGCTGCAGTATCAGGGGCAGGCTTACGAGGTCATAGGCATGGAGGAAGCGACACAGTTCACGTTTTTTCAGTATATGTGCCTGACCGAGTGCAATCGCTACGCGGGCGGTATGAAAACCCCCTTTAAGCCGAGGATGTACTTTA
>JAQVQF010000014.1 GCA_028701715.1 Eubacteriales bacterium
CTTCGAGGAAGCCAAGGCGTATGTGCTCGAGGCTCTCAAGCCTTTGGGAACGGAATATCTTTCGTATATAAAGGAAGGCTTCGATAACCGCTGGATTGATGTTTACGAAAACGAAGGCAAGCGCGGCGGCGCGTATTCCTGCGGCACGCCCGTCCATCCTTTTGTGCTGCTCAACCACAACGACACCCTCGATTCGGCGTTCACGCTCATCCATGAAATGGGTCACGCCATCCATTCCTACCTTTCAAGCAAAAATCAAACCCCCGCGTATTCGGACTATGTCATATTCGTGGCGGAGGTTGCGTCCACCTTTAACGAATCCCTGCTTATGAGATATATGCTTTCCAAGACCGAAGACAAGAAAAAGAAGGCATATCTTATCAATTATTTCCTCGAACAGTTCCGCACCACCCTTTACAGGCAGACCATGTTCGCGGAATTCGAGATGGAGATGAACGAAGCCGGCGAAAGGGGCGATTCTCTTACGGCGGACCTGCTGTGCGACATGTACTACAAGCTCAATGAAAAGTATTACGGCACCGGCATGACGGTCGATAAGGAAATCGCATACGAATGGGAAAGAATTCCCCACTTCTTCATGAATTTCTATGTATATCAGTACGCCACCGGATTTTCCGCGGCGATGGCGCTTTCCGATAAAATCGTTAAAGAGGGCGTACCCGCCGTGGAGGGCTATTTGAATTTTCTGTCGTCAGGTCGCAGGGAGGACCCCATATCGCTGCTGCGTAAAGCGGGCGTGGATATGGAATCCCCCGAACCCATAAACGCCGCCCTGAAGGTGTTCGACGGACTTATTGACGAAATGGAAGCCTTGCTTGCGGAATAAAGCGGCTTTCGTCAGACACGGATAATACCTGATAATTTTTTATAAATATATAAAAGAGGAATTGTTATGCCTGAATTGTTCGGTTGGCAGCATCTTACCTATAATGCCGTCGTTGTAATTCTTATGGCTGTCGGACTTGTTATTATTAAAAAAAGAATACGGACAGAGAAAGCGCTTGCGGTCACCGTAAAAATCACCGCCGCGGTGCTTCTCGCCTGCGTCGTCTGGAACAGGCTTTCGGTTTGTATTATGCGCGACGGCTTCGCTCAGGTGCTGCCCGGCTCGTTCTGCAGCATGTCGAGCTTCACCTTTGCGATATCCGCGCTGTTTTGCAAAAAAGACAGCAAGGTCTTTCATTTTGTGCTGTACCTCGGTCTTGTCGGGGGTATAGCCACTCTTGTATATCCCGATTTTATCGGGCAGGCAAGCTACTTTATGTACCCGATGACCATATCGGGCATGGTTCACCACACAATCATGGTCTTTCTCGCGCTCCTTATGCTAATGACCGGTTACATAAAGCCAACCATAAAAAAATGGTACTGTCTGCCTGTCGGCACGAGTCTGTTCATTACCTACGGACTTATCCTAATAAAAGCCTTCGGCTATGGCGACGCAATGTCAATAAACGAGCCTCTTGTCGAGGGGACTCCTCTGACTTTCTATGTCGCCGGTGTGATTTTCCTTACGGTACATGCGTTGTTTCTTATTGTATGGGAACTTATGCAAAAAAAAGTCGCGTCAAACAGCAACAGGCTCACACGCTCTGAAATAAAGGAAAAACGGGTTTCATAGGAGACCCGTTTTTAACTGCGGCAAATTTATCAGCATGTTTGTTAATATATTGTAACGCATTTGTAAACAATGAAAAATATGCGCTCTAAAACGCCTGTTTGTTTCGTTTATTAATATAAGGGTTTTATTAATGTCCACTGAATAAATCAAAAACCAAACTGCGATGCCGCTTTCCCGGTTTTTTGATTTATTCAAGTGCAAGGTTTTTACATTAAATTATATAAAAACCTTGCACTTGAATCCGGCATAATAAATACGCCGGATTCAGTGAGACATCAAGAAATGCTGTCAATTCATAAAACTTCAGTTTTTATGAATTTATGCGGCATGTGCCGCATGAACAAACCGTTATACGGTTTGTTCAGCAGACATTTATTATAATCTTAATAGTATGTGCGGAAAGGATTGAAAGAAATATGAAAAAAATCTTTGCCTTATATCTCGCTGCTTTTATGCTCTTTATTATGCTGTGCGGCTGTACACAAAGTAAAGAAACGGATAATTCCTCCCTTACAGAGGAAGAAATTAATTTAATGAACGGCGAAGTTCTTATGACAAATAATCCGGATGAAATTCTTTTTAACACCGGGAAGATGCTTATAGTAGATAAAAAATATAATAACGGATCAAATGAATATTATTACTCCGCGGTTCTGGACAAAGGAGTTACTGACTGCCTTACAGCCTTCCGCAACTCTGAAGGGTATTATTCAATTGACTGTTACCTGCACAGCGGATATCTCGGATTAAACAGTTATTGGGTCATTTATGAAGATGGGTTGACAATAGGTCTGTACGACGGATTGGATTATGGCAGTATTGACCAAGGATGTGTTAAATTAGTCGGTACAGATTATTATTTACCCGCAGGTTTTAGCTCTTATGTTAAAGAAATAATTAATACCATTGGTACGGATAAAACTCCTCCCCTTGTTTATCCGGGTGGATATGGAGAAACCTATAAAACGCCCACAAATTACGGCTGGGAATGTCTTGCGGAAAGTTTAATGGAAGAATTTAATAAAAGTCGTGATTATGAAGAAAGCCCCCTGGGGCTTAGCCATAAATATTCGTACTTCTTAAATGATTATATACGTCGTATCAAAAGAACGGTTTATAATGAAAACGGAGAATTCAGCACTGACTTAGAAATGGTGCTTGAAGCAGGAGGTCTTTCTTTTCCCGGTAATGCGGATTTGGGCGTGTCATACGATAACCTATTAAGTGCTTTGAAAATAAAGGATAACGGTTATGAAATGCTGACCGGCTGTTATAAACTCGACAACGGCAAAAATGCAAAATGCGTGCTTACATACGGACCGCGTGCCGGTCAGTCAGAAGGTAACAATATCATAAAACTTTCGGTTAAAGTCGATAATATAACTTATTGTCTTATAATGGAGTTTGCTCGTTCCACTGAAGAATGTTTCGAAATTAATATGCTCTGTAATAAGACTGACAGCGCAGTTTTACAGCCTCAGTTTGAATATGTTGATTTTCAGGATGATCCCGCGCGTTTTATGCAGGAAGCAACCGAACTTTACAGTATCCTGTACTCAAGCCGATCTAGATATTATTATTCTGAAACAAAAGGCGACATTGTCGAAACCATTACTACATATTGGGGTTATGATTTTTATTACTATGAGTTTATAAATCTGTATTTCTCTAATTTTGAGGAATTACAGAAAGCTTTGAATTTCTATTTTGACGAGGAAGCGGTAAAGCAAATTATTTTCGACACTATATTAAAGGAAGCCTCGAATGGCTTTTTGAGTTATTGCATGATAGACGGTAAATTATGTGTTAACTGTGATTACGACGGATCTTCTTCTAGCTCAGGAGTAGATTATATTGCAGAAGCGATAGTTGACTACAGCAGCCCGTCGGAGGGAAAATTGAACAAAAAAATCTTATTTGTCAATATTTCTGAAAATAAATACCATGAGTTTAATTATTCGCTTACCAAATGTGAAGACGAAAAATACCGCATTTCTCTTGAAATGCTCCCACTTATAGACAGTGAAAAAAAAGCGTCAGAAATAATCAAGAAATCCAAATAAACCGATTAAAACGACGATGGTTATATCGCCGGGAAAAGGAAATTTACAACAGGTTATGAACAAAATCAACTACATTATCGCGGCGGTACTCGCGGTTATACTTATCACGGTTTTTGCCGTTGTCGCTTTTACCGACGAACCGGGCAACGACAACTCCGATATCGAAGAAGCCACAAATGAAAAATCCGAAAACGAGGACTCTTCAACCGATGATGAATCACCGGACAACAGCTCCGTTTCGAAGGACGGCAGCGAAGACAACCACAGCTCCGGCGACGGCAGCGAACCAGACGAATCAAGCGAGGTTTCAGATCCTTCGGAAGAAACCACGTCGGAACCCGACACAAGCGAAACGGAGCCGGTGATAGAAACATGGGAATACGACGGATTATCGGTACGGCATTTATTTACGCACTGTCTTATAGCCTGGCCCGAGCTTGCTCCGTCCGGCGCTTACCGCGACTGCGTCACCGTTTCCGAATGGAATAGTATCCTTCAGCAGCTTTACGACAACGATTTTGTCCTTATAGATATAAACTATATGTACGAAACCTACACCGACACGGACGGAACGCAAAAAATCCGCATTAAAGATAAAATAACCGTGCCGAAAGGCAAAAAGCCGGTGGTCATCTCAATTGACGACGTTGTCTACGATCCCAAGAAGACAAATCAGGGAATGGTGGATAAGCTGGTTGTGAAAAACGGCGAATTATGGGCATACACTCTTTTCAAGGACGGCACCGAGGATTATTCGCAGGACAACGAAATTTTTCCCATACTCGAAAGCTTTATAAAAGAACATCCCGATTTTTCCTATAAAAACGCCAGATGCACCCTTTGTCTCACGGGCTTTTGCGGTATATTGGGCTACAGAACCGCGCCTTCCTTTGCCGATCAGGGGATAGATTATATGGCCGAAAGGAACAAAGCCGCGGTGGTTGTGGACTGGCTTAAGAAGCACGGCTACTCATTCGCTTCCCACAGCTACGCCCACGGTATGATGGGCTCGTTTTCGGCCGAGCGCATGGAAGAGGATTGCAAGCAATGGAAGGACGAGGTAGCGTCGCTCGTCGGCGAAACCTGCATTTTCGTATACCCCTACGGCGATTGGCCTAAATACGACACCAGACAGCATAAAATACTGCTGGAATACGGTTTTAAATTTTTCTGCGGAACCAGTATATACAATTATCTCGCCAACGGTTTCCCGGGAAAGGGCGCTTCGGTGGGCAATGCGTTCTGCGACCGTTTCACCATGGCGGGCACAATCCTGGAAAAAGCCGCGGAAAAGAACGACAGCGGCGTTTACGACAAATATAAGCGTATGAGCGAATATTTTGATCCCTTTGAGGTCTATGACAACGAAAACCGTCCTGTGAAGCTGGTACGCCCCGACGATCTTTAATACTTAACCCAATAATACTTCAACGCTTTGACCCAAGTTAATCCCAACGACATATTTTATTAAATATATTGACATATAAAACCTTCTGTGTTAAAATATCAGTATCAAAATATCGACTCCAAGCAGCCGATTTAACGAAAGGCAGGTATAAGCCCGCTTATTTCAGCTTTGTTATATTCGGTTAATGACAGCTGGAAAAAACCGCATAAAAGGTAAAAGCGCGGGTAAGTTTTATGATCAGAACAAAATCTCCTCAGGAAAAATACAAGATGGCAAGGATCAATCTTTTAATGATGGTTTTGCTGACCTGTGTCAACATTTTACTTATTCTTGTTGACAGCGATCGTAGTTTTCCTTTTTCGGCCTTTTTACCGCAGTTCTTCTTCTTTTTGGGACTGAATAAAGTCACGGGTGTTCCCGCTTTCAACACGATCGGTTCGGCACTGTTTATTACTCTCGGAACGCTGATAATCTTGTTTTTTCTGCTTTCCTACATATTTTCAAAGAAAAAACCGGGTTGGATGATAACCGCTTTGGTATTGTTTTCGATAGACTGCCTGATATTTATCATTATGGCGCTGCAAACCTTTGAGCCGTCATATATGATTGATATTCTGTTCCATGTGTGGGTTATGTATTATCTTATCGTCGGTGTTAAATACTCGGAATATGCAACGCTGCTCCCGGAAATCCCGGAAGGATCGCTTTCTCTGGTTTACGACGGCACCGCGGGCGAAGCCGAAAACAAGGAAACCTCCGGAGCGTTGTCGGATACTAAAAGTTTGGGGTTCCCGGTTGAAGCGAATAAAGAAAAAATTCTGATTTCCGCCTCCGTTCACGGAATGGAGATACAGGTGCGCCGCACGCGCAGATTAATCGAGCTTATTATAAACGGCAATGTTTATGCCATAAAAGAGGAAAAGCTTGTTCAGCAAAATTACAGAATCGGAGCCGTGCTGGGCGGGCATAAAATAGAAACGGAATACAATCAAAGCAGCCAGGTTTTATATGTCGACAACCTGCAAGTGGAAAGAAAGCTGAGATTAATCTGATTAATATGTTCAAACGCCCGTTGAAATTTATTTTCAACGGGCGCTTTTTCGGTTTTTCTATTTTCCCTTAATTTTTTTCCAGTATTCCTCTGCGGCCTTTTCGGCCTTGCTGTCGCCGTAACGGTAATAGACGCGATCCTTTATGTCGTCCGGGAGATAGCTCTGCGCCACATAGTGATCGGGATAGTCGTGCGGGTAAAGGTACAGCGTCTTTGAATCCGCTCCGTTGGTTTTGTTGGAAATATGCGACGGCACGACCGCGCCTTTTCCGTTTTTCGCGTCCTCGGCCGCCGAAGCGTAAGCGATAAACGCCGTATTTGACTTGGGCGAGGTCGCCAGCATAACCACGGCGTGAGCAAGAGGAATCGCCGCCTCCGGCATACCCGTGCGCAGCGCCGAATCGACGCAGGCGTTCACCACGACCGCGGCGTTGGAATAAGCAAGCCCTATATCCTCCGAAGCCATGATAAGCAACCTGCGGCAGGCGGAGGTTATCCCGCCGCCTTCAAGAATTCTTGCCAGATAAAATACCGCCGCGTCCGGGTCGGAACCTCGTATAGATTTCTGAAGCGCGGACAACAGATCGTAATGCCCGTCGCCGTCGGAATCGTAGCCGGTGGATTTCTGCGACAGCATGGACGCTGTTTTAATGTCAAGCGTTTCCGCGCTTGCGAAATAGGTGTTTTCCAGCGCCGTCAGCGCTTTCCGCACATCGCCGCCGCAGGTGGAGGCAACAGCCGTAAGCAACCCGTCCTCGGCCTTTTTTTCGCCGTAATCGCCGCACAGGCGCGCAAAGCCGCGCTCTAATGCCGGGATAATATCCTCCGGTGAAAGCGGCTTGAATTCAAAGCACGCGCACCGCGAAAGAAACGCCGGATACAGTGCGAAATAGGGGTTTTCGGTGGTCGAGCAGATTAGGGTTACCCGCCCGTCTTCCATATATTCGAGCAGCGACTGCTGCTGCTTTTTATTGAAATACTGTATTTCGTCTATGTATAAAAGCGTGCCGTTGAACGCGGCGAGCGTGTCGGACGCGTTCAGAGCGTCGCGTACCTCCGCCACGGAGGAAGTGGTGGCGTTTATTCTAAAAAACTGCCTGTTCGTCCTGCGCGCCACAATATCGGCGGCGGTCGTCTTTCCCGTCCCGGGAGGACCGAAAAAAACAAGGCTGGGCAAATGTCCCGATTCAATTATACGCCTCAACGGCGCGCCGACAGCAAACAGATGCTTCTGCCCGCATATTTCATCGAGCGACATCGGACGCATAACGTCTGCAAGCGGCATTATATTTCACTGTCCTTTTTGGATTTTTTGAAAAGGTACATTTTCTTTTCCTCGCCGTAGTACACACGGCGCATGTTGGCGCAATGCTTGAAAATAATAAACAATCCCACAAAAGCCGCAAACACCATCGCCGGCGCCGAAGCCATATCTTTTCCGCCGGTAAGGAACTTTGCTCCGTAGAAAACCACGGCGGGGTATATAAACGCCGCGGCGACCGACGCCATCGAAATGTAATGAGAGGTAAAATACACCAACGCAAAAACGGCAAACACAACGACAAAATATAATGGGTTGAGAATGAGTATCGCTACGGCCGATGCCACAACTCCCTTGCCCCCCTTGAATTTATACCACACAGGCGCGATATGTCCCAGCACGCAGAAAAGAGCGGCAAGATAGGCGCCGAATTCCCCGGCAAGGAAACGCCCCATAAGCACCGCCGCGGCGGTTTTCAGCGCGTCGCCCAAAAGCGTGTATATTCCGGCCTTTTTGCCGTAAACACGAATCATATTGGTCATGCCGGCGTTGTGACTGCCGTATTTTCTCACGTCGTCATGATATTTCTCGCGGCTTATCATTACGGCAAAATTCATGCTGCCCAGCATATACGGGATGACGACGCATACCGTTATTGTCGCGACATATATGATAATGCTCCACGCGGACTCTGTCCCGATATGCTCGGGTACCCAGCCGGTAAGAAAGCCCGAAAAATATATGGCTTCTCCCTCATGGGTGAGTATAAGCGACAGCGCGAGAAACACAGCCGAAGCAAAGCCCAAGGCAAAGAGCTTGATTTTTGTGTTTTTCAAATTATCTCCCGTCCTTCCTTAATGTAAGGCAACCTTAAAAACCTCAGCCAAAGCAAATCGGTGTTTCAAAATAGCCTGAAATACAGTATTGCTTATATATTTAACACCAACAGCCGTCTTCTGCGGTTTTCAGAGGGTGCCTTAAGCCGTCACGAATAATCCTCGCCCTTCTGCTTTATCACCAGCCGAACAGGCGTGCCTTCAAATCCGAAAGCGTTTCTTATGCAGTTTTCAATATATCTCTGGTATGAAAAATGGAAAAGCTCCGCGTCGTTGCAGAACACCACGAAGGTGGGCGGCTGTATGCCGGTCTGAGTCATATAATATATCTTAAGCCGTCTGCCCTTGTCGGTAGGCGGCTGGGTTCTGTTTGTCGCCTCGTTTAATAAATCGTTGAGAGTTCCGGTTGAAACCCGCTTGCAGGATGAAGCGTATACATCGTTTATTAAGGGGAACAGCTTTTCCACCCTCTGTCCGGTTTTGGCGGAAACGAAAACCAACGGCGCGTAGGTCATATAGGAAAGCGCGTCGTAAACGTCCTTGGTGAATTTATTGACGGTGGAGTTGTCCTTTTCCACGGTATCCCATTTGTTTATCACTATCACGGTGGGTTTTCCCGCTTCGTGCCCTATCCCGGCGATACGCTCGTCCTGTGAGGTCACTCCCTCGTTGGCGTCGACTATCAGCACGCATACATCGGCGCGTTCGACCGCGGCCTTCGCCCTCAGCACGGAATACTTTTCTATTCTGTCCTCTATTTTTGCGTTCCGCCTGATACCGGCGGTGTCTATGAAGCGGTATCTGCCTTGTTCGTTTTCAAGATCGCTGTCCACGGCGTCGCGGGTGGTGCCCGGAATGTCGGAAACAATCATTCTTTCCTCACCGATGATACGGTTGACGATGGAGGATTTACCGGCGTTCGGACGACCGACCACCGCCACGGCGATACGGCTTTCGTCCTCCTCTAAGCTGTCGTCCTCGGGAAGCAGTTCCACAACTCTGTCCAAAATATCTCCGGCTCCGGTTCCGTGTATCGAGGATACCGCTATAACGTCTTCAAAGCCGAGACCGTAAAATTCATAGAATTCCGGCGGGTTCTCGCCGAGTGTATCCACCTTGTTTACGGCGACAACGACCGGTTTGCCCGATTTTTTAAGCAAAGCGGCTATGTCATGGTCGTTGGCTGTGATACCCGTGTGAAGCTCAACCATAAAAATTATAACGTCGGCGATTCCGATCGCCGTTTCCGCCTGATCTTTCATGTGTTTTAGCATTAAGTTATCGGTTATCGGTTCAATGCCGCCCGTATCTACGAACATGAGAGCTCTGCCGTTCCATTCGGTTTCGGCGGTGACGCGGTCACGGGTGACACCCGGCGTATCGTCTACGATAGATACCCTCCTGCCGCATATTTTATTAAAAAAAGTGGATTTCCCCACATTGGGTCTTCCTACTACCGCTATGATTCTGCGTTTCATTTTATATCTCCGTTTTCTTTGCGTTAATTTTCCGCAAAAGCCGAGCAAAGCTCGTATCCGTCGTTTTCCACGGCGACAAGTTTTACGCCCAGCTCCTTTTCAAGCCGTTCCGGCGTGATGTCGTCAAGGAAGAGCGTTCCGTCCGCGTTGAGGGAGGAACGGCTTATAAGGAGCGTGCCGTTTCCGTTTACCCAGCCTTTTAATTGCTTTATATAATCCTGTCCGGTTAAAAGCCCGCTGACGGTGACCGTTTCGCCGTAAAATTCGTTTTTAATTTTATGCGCGTTTATTTTTTTTGTCGGAAATTTTTCCGTAAATTTTTCCGCGAGTCTTGTTATAAGCGGGAAAGCCGCTTCCCCGGTTGCCAAATGTATAACACCGGGAACCGCAACATCGGTATCCGAAAGCGCGGCGAGGAAGGTTTCCTCCATATCCGTGAGCATTCCCACGCCGTTTTCATACTGCGGGTAGCCTTCATAGTATTCCCCGTTGTGCAGAGCACGCCCCGCCAAAAGGTAAAATTCGTCTGAACAGAATATCTTGCCCTCTCCGGTCTCTGCTTTAAGCTTTCTGTTGAACTTTTCGACAATGTCTATCACTTCCGAAGCGGATTTGCCGTCATAGGGAACAAGCGGGCACAGCTTTTCGCGGTGCTTTGTCAGCCCCGCCGGGACGACCGCCGCCGATATCAGCGTGGGAAGCTTTTTAATTTCAGAAAGCGAAAATTCCAGCGCCTCGCCGTCGTTAAGACCGCGGCAAAGCACAAATTGCAAATTAAGTCCGGTGCCGCTTTCCGCAAATCTGCGCAGATAATCAAGCTTTTCCCCGGCGAAACGGTTTCCGGTCAGCAAAACGCGCAGCTCTTTATCCATCGTATGGACGGAAACGTTTATCGGGGTGATTTTCATCTTAATAATACGCCGCACGTCTTCGTCGGTCATGTTGGTCAGCGTGATATAATTGCCGTGAAGGAAGGAAAGCCTTTCGTCGTCATCCTTGAAATAGACGCTCTCTCTCATACCGGCGGGATTCTGATCAATGAAACAGAACACGCATTTGTTGCGGCAGGACTTTTTATTGTCCATTAAATAAGTACCGAATTCGAGCCCTATGTCCTCGTAAACGTCCTTATTTACAGTCACGGTATATTCAGCTCCGCCGCGCGAAAGCAAAAGCCCGACAATGCGTTCAGATATATAATAACGGTAATCCAGTATATCACGCACGGCGTTTCCGTTTACGGATATTAGAATATCGCCGGATTTTATTCCTTTTTTATGGGCCGGAGAATTTGCTGTTATATTTGTGATAGTAACCATTTTATAAATACAAAATTAAACAAATACATAAAAAGGCGAGTGCAAACGCAACCCGCCAATTTTACGAATCAGTCTTATAGCCATGCCCTTCCGCCAAACCGTAAACATTATGACGGTTTCGCTTATAAAACGTTCGTTTACGAAACGCTTTTACAGGTCAAAATTTTTCCTGCAGATGTTTTCGTATGCGAAATTGCGGTTAAAACCGCAAAGGCAAAAATTTGCTGTTTGAAAAACTTATTTTCAAACGTCAGACTTAATCTCCAGAACTTCCTTGCCGCCGTATGTGCCGCATTTGCTGCAAACCCTGTGTAAGAGGTTGTATTCACCGCATTTGGGACATTTGGTCATTCCGGGCTGTTCAAGCTTCCAGACGCTGGAACGTCTTTTGTCTCTTCTTGCCTTGGAAGTCTTGCGTTTTGGTACTGCCATTCTGGCACCTCCTCTATACTGACCTTATTGTTTATTAAAGTAATCCTTAAGCTTTTCCATCCTCGGATCAATCTTTCCGCCTCCGCAGGAGCATGCGTCGGTATTAAGATTTTTACCGCATTCCGAACACAGTCCTTTGCATTCTTCCGTGCATAAAAACCGTGTCGGAAGGTTTAATATAATACTGCTTATACAGATGCTTTCCATATCGAGCTTGCCGCTTTCAATCATAAGATATTCGTCCTGGTCCTTGTCGGCGTTTTCAAGCCTGTCCGTTACCGGATACGAAACGGCAATTTCCGTGGCGCTTTTAAATTTTTCGCCGCATCTGGCGCACACCGCGGTATAGCTAATCGAAAGGACTGCGGTCAGTTCAAGATAACCCGAATGATTGACCAAGCTTCCCTTTGCGATACAACGGCCGTCTGTCACATCGTCTGAAATATCTTTCAGAGGATATTCCTCTTCAAATGCTATTTCATTAATTTCTCCGTTTAGGATGCGGCTGAGATCAAGCATAATATACTCCAAATTAAGCAGCAACGTACATTATATCTTCATTTTTACTGCTTGTCAATAGCTTTTTATTTTAAAAAGGACGGTTTATCAAAATATTTTTAATGTTTTGCCCGCTTTTTGTTTTTTCAAACATCCAGACAAGCATGGTTCCCAGCACTCCGCAGGATATAATTTCGCCTGTAAAAACACACAGAGCAAGTATTGTCCACCCGTCGGGCATACCGTAAACGTACATGAGTATAAACGGCACTATCAAGGTGTTGGCGATTATGGGCGGCAGCGAGGCCGCATATTTGCGTTTCCTGAAAAAATAAGTAAACGCCGCTCCTATAAATGTGGCGAAGCTGCCGAAAACCACGTCCCACAGCAGGCTCCCGGTAAGTAAATTAGCGAGTACACACCCTATCGTAAGCCCCGGAATCGCGGCGGGCGTATATGCCGCAAGGATACAGAGCGCTTCTGATATCCGCAGTTGAATCATATTCGTGCCGGAAAGCCCGAAAAGAAACGAAAGGTAGGTGAATACCACATATAACGCGGCGATAAGAGCAGCCATGGCGATGGTGTTGATTTTGATTTTACTATTATTCATTTTAAAGTTAAAGGTTCTCCCGTAGTTTTTATTAAGGTGAGGATGGTCGCGAACTCACCGAATCATACTATAACATTAATTTTTTACAAAAAAAAGACATTTGCATGAACGCATTATGTGTTTTATTTATTGTTATGGATATGGATAAAGCATTGTTATGTATTCATTATAGCCAATAAAGATATAAAAATCAAGAAAAACCGAATATTAGCCTTAAAAACGCTCACAATAAGTGGGGGGTCGAAGCAAAAATGTATATTTTATACAAGAGCTTAGGTCCTAAGATAATAATTAATACTTTGAAAGGTGTGGTAATTTTTATGTTTGGTAAAATGAGCTGTAAAATATTTCTGATGTCGGTAATATTATCCATGATATCCGGTCTGATAGCGGGTACGGTTGTGGCTTGCGTGGACAACAAAACCTGTATAACGAAAAAGTTTAAAAAAGCGTTCAAACAGCTTGAAGACAAAATGACATAAATAAACATGTCAAAAAAAGCCCGTCAGGGGCTTTTTTGAATGCAGAATTCGTATTTTAATCGGTTTTTAGAATAAAGTCAATTCGCTTTTACGGCGACTTCGTCCGGGACAAGCTCTTTTCTTATATCGGCTCCGGCGTTGCAAAGCTTGCCGACAAGATTTTCGTAGCCGCGTTCAATGTGGTGCACATCCTCAATAGTGGTTTTGCCTTTTGCGGAAAGTCCGGCTATAACCATAGCCGCTCCCGCTCTTATATCCACCGCTTTTACAGTCGCGGGCTTTAGCGCTCTCACTCCGTTGAAAACGGCAATTCGTCCGTCAACCTTAATATCCGCTCCCATTCGCGTCAGTTCGGCGGCATAACGGAAACGATTGTCGAAAACTCCCTCCGATATCATGCTCACGCCCTCGGCCATACTCATCAGAGCGCCTATCTGAGCGTTGAGATCTGTGGGAAAGCCGGGATAAGGAAGCGTTTTAACCTTGGTGGCATAAAATGTACGCCTTCCGTCCACGGTGATGGATTCGTCGCCCACCTCCACCGCAATCCCCATTTCCTGTAGCTTGGCGGTTATAGACTCAAGATGCTTTGGGATAACATTGGTGACGGTCAGTTTTGATTTTGTTGCCGCGGCGGCTATCATATAGGTACCGGCTTCTATCATGTCGGGTATTATGGCGTAGGTCACGCCGTGCATTCGCTTTACGCCTCTGATTTTTATAACATCGGTGCCTGCTCCGGTTATATCCGCTCCGCAGGAATTCAAAAAGTTCGCAAGGTCGACTATATGCGGCTCTCTGGCGGCGTTGTCTATCACCGTCATACCCTCGGCCTTGGATGCGGCAAGCATTATGTTTATCGTCGCGCCCACGGATTCTATATCCATGTATATATTCGCGCCTTTCGGTCCTTCCCGGCATTCGCATATTACGCAGCCCCCGTTTGTGTCTACCACGGCGCCGAGAGCTTTGAATCCCTTGATATGCTGGTCAATGGGACGCACGCCGAAATCGTCGCCGCCGGGAGCTGCCGCTTTTGCTCTGCCGAAGCGCGAAAGCTCCGCGCCCAATACATAGTAAGACCCGCGCATATTGCGGGCAAGATCATACGGCGCCGAACCGCATATTATATTTGACGTGTCTATTTTTACGGTTGTGCGGTCGAGCATTTTAATTTCCGCACCCATACAGCGAAGAATTTCAAGCGAGTCGGACACATCGCTGATTTCCGGAAGATTTTCGATAATACAGGTATCCTCTGCAAGGATTGTGGCAAATAATATCGGCAGTGCCGCGTTTTTCATGCCGCTGACTTCGATTTCTCCGTAAAGCGGTCTTCCTCCGTTGATAACAATACGCTCCATGATCCGTTTCCTTTCGCATTTATCATTATTAAAATAGCATACGGCGCGGAAATAGTCAATAGGTCAAATTGTAAATTCAAGAAGATTATGTAAATTGACCTGTCATTACAATATATGACCTCTTTTGTCAATTGACAAAATCTTTTGCTATTGACAAAATCTTTTTGTTGGTACATAATGTAATCAGTAAAAGAAAGAGGTCAACTAATGGTAAAAAAAGAAAAACAAAAACTAAAAATCATACCCCTGGGCGGAGTAGAAGGAATAGGGAAAAACATAACCGTTTTTGAATACGGTAATGATATAATAATAGTGGACTGCGGTCTGGCCTTCCCGGACGAGGAAATGTTCGGGGTCGACCTTGTCCTCCCCGACATGACATACCTTGCCGAAAACAAAGAAAAAATAAAAGGGCTTCTCCTTACGCACGGACACGAGGATCACATAGGCGCGATACCCTATCTGCTGAAACGCATTCAGATACCGGTTTACGGCACCAGACTGACGCTCGGTATACTTGAAGGCAAGCTGGAAGAACACGGGATATTGAAAAACAGCAAGCTCACGGAAATTACCGCGGGACAAACCGTTAAGCTGGGCGTGTTTTCGATAGAGTTCATTTCGGTCACCCACTCGATACCCGATGCGGTGGCGCTTTGCATAGAATCACCCGCCGGCCGCATAATTTATACGGGGGATTTTAAAATAGACCACACGCCGGTACACGGCGAAGCGATCGATCTTCAAAGGTTCGCAGTATTAGGTTCAAAGGGCGTGCGTTTATTAATGTGCGATTCCACCAACGTGGAACGCCCGGGATATACCCCCACGGAAATAAGACTCTATACATCCTTTGAAAGATATTTCGCGCTTAAGGACCGACGGATACTGGTGGCGACTTTTTCGTCCAACATTCACCGCGTTCAGCAGATAATCAACACCTCCGCCAAGTACGGCAGGAAGGTGGTTCTCAACGGAAGATCCATGGTTAATATAGTAAACGCGGCGATACGTTTGGGTTATATGGATATACCCGAGGGCATTCTGATTGACATATCGGAAATGAAGAGACTGCCTCCGAGCCAGGTCACGCTTATAACTACAGGCAGCCAGGGCGAACCCATGTCCGCGCTGTATCGTATGGCTTTCGGCGAGCATAATCAGATTGCCGTCGGGAAGAACGACCTTGTAATCCTGTCTTCTTCCCCGATTCCGGGCAATGAAAAAATGATAATAACCATTATAAACGAGCTTCTCAAGCGCGGAGTTGAAGTTGTCAACGACGCTGCCGCGGAAGTACATGTGTCCGGTCACGCCTGCGAAGAAGAATTGAAGCTCATCCACGCGTTGACCAAACCCGAATGTTTTATACCGGTACACGGTGAATACAGGCATCTAAAACGTCACGCTGAGCTTGCCAAGGAAATGGGTATGAAGCCATCGAACGTGATAATACCCGAAGCGGGAAAAGTAATCGAGCTGACAAGGCAGACGTTTGCCCGGAACGGAGAGGTCACCGCCGGACAGGTGCTGGTGGACGGTTACGGCGTGGGCGACGTGGGCTTGACGGTGTTGCGCGACAGAAAAAGGCTTGCGGAGGACGGCGTGCTGATAGTGATCGCTTCCGTTGACTTTTCATCAAACAGCGTCATAAGCGGTCCGGACATAACATCAAAAGGCTTCGTTTATGTTAAAGAGTCCGAAGAGCTGCTCGAGGAGCTAAAAAAGCTTTCAAGAAAATCGCTTGAACGCTGTCTCGCTAAAAACATCCGTGGTTCCGAAGCGATCAAGCTGAGACTGCGCGAGGACCTTGCGTCGGCAATAAGTCAGAAAACAAAAAGAAAGCCGGTTATTATTCCGGTTATAATAGAAACTTCTATATGAAAATTCTCGTAACCGGAGCCACCCGCGGGATAGGCAGGGAAGCCGCCCTTGCCTTCCTTGAAAAGGGCTGTGAGGTTATTGGCGTGTACGCGCATTCCGAACGGGAAGCGGATAATCTGAGGAAATCCGGCATTGCCTTGTATAAATGCGATGTTTCGGATAAAACCGAGGTAACCCGACTTGCGGAGTCTGTCGGGAATATAGATGTGTTGGTAAACAACGCGGGAATTTCTCTGCGCGGACTTTTCCAGCGCGTGACCGAGGATGAAGAAAAAGCCCTCTACGGCGTCAACCTTTTCGGCACGCTGAACGTCACGCGGGCTTTCCTGCAGGGAATGATAAACAACAAACGCGGCGTAATAATAAATGTCTCCTCCGTATTCGGGGAAACGGGCGGCAGCATGGAGGCGGACTATTCCGCCTCGAAAGCGGCGCTTATCGGTCTGACCAAAGCCTTGGCAAAGGAGGTTGGGCCATCCTGCATAAGGGTGAACTGCGTCACGCCGGGTGTAATTGACACCGATATGAACGCCGCCCTGACTATAGACGAGGTGAGAGAGCTTACCGAAGAAATTCCTCTTGAATCGCTCGGTTCCCCGCGCAGCGTCGCGGATATGATAACATTTCTGGCATCCGACGAAGCGTCGTACATAACCGGCGCCGTTATAAGAATAGACGGAGGATGGAAGACTTGAAAAATGATATTTTTTATATGGCATTATGAAGCTCTTGTAAAATGTTACATTCTAAAAAGCATGATCAGAAAAAAGTGTCAAAAGAAAATCATTCAATAACAAATTTCTATTTGGGAAAAGAGTGAGGTCATGAAAAAAATACTTACGGTTTTTTCAGGCATATTAACCCTTTTTTCTTTGTTTTTCTTGACTTTATTAATAATAGCTGTCACAGATATAGATTACCTGCTTAGTTTTAATTATTTTTCCAAATTAATATTTATTGATATACAAGCCGCGTTCTTATCATGTTTCAATTCGGCGGCGAGCTTCGTTTTATCATTAATCGTTATTCGTATACATCAAAAAAGCTATCAGAAAATTAGCAAATTGCGTTGTTTATTGATGCTAATTAATTTATTGTTGTTTATTGTTCCAATATTAATATTATTTTTTGAATAAGATACGCTTTACATTGTATGTTTTCATGCCATTAATTAACAATGGTGTTTAACGGGGTAAACATAATTATGGTAAAATTAGCAAAGTTCACACTCCACACAAGCATTTTTATATTTGTTCTTTCTTTAATATTAATGAAATATGCAAATAATGATTATATAGGTTTATTAATTTTTAATATGTCTATATTGATTTATACCACATATATACTCATGTATAACATCATTAAAAACCGTTTCAATTATTATAGAATTATTGCTTTTATTGCCGTTTATTTTGTTATATTTATTAACTTGATAAAATTACTCATTAACGTTATCAAGTAGTTTAAATCTTTTTAGTATTTTATTTTTAATATAACCAGTAAAAACAGGCCGACAGCCTGTTTTTTATATTCTCATAGGTTTGAAATTTATAAAATCCGCCGAAATGCAATAGAGCCGCGTATTACCGGCGTAAGGTTCCTGATTTTCGGGCGGGGCGCCGTGGATATGTCCGTAAAAGCAACGGTTAACCCCGTATTTGTTTAGAACCTCGGTTATCGGTTTACATACAACACCGTTATAAGCGGGCGGATAATGAAGGAACGCGACAATTTCGCAATCCGGGTGAATTTGTTTCAGCTTTATCGCTTCCGTAAGGGAAAGCTC
>JAQVQF010000170.1 GCA_028701715.1 Eubacteriales bacterium
ATGATGTGAGCAAAGGGGCTCGAACCTAAGTACGGGGTCCCCGAAAAGCCAAGGGCTTTTTGGGGTATTATCAGCCCTGTAATCCCCACCAAAAAGGACATCAAACGGTGTCCTTTTATTTTTGTTTCAAGGATGATGTGAGCAAAGGGGCTCGAACCTAAGTACGGGGTCCCCGAAAAGCCAAGGGCTTTTTGGGGTATTATCAGCCCTGTAATCCCCACCAAAAAGGACATCAAACGGTGTCCTTTTATTTTTGTTTTATGGATACTCGGATAGTAATTAAAAATAAAGCCAAAGCTCATAAAACAAAATAGTAATTGACTGGTAAATGCTATTGTGGTATAGTATTAATACAGCGATAGATCTAAAAGGAAACCCAATGCTCAACGATACAAACGGTGATATATTATAAATCGTAATTATATCCCGTTTTAAATAAATGCCGGGGTGTAAAATGAGTAAAGCAAAGGAAATATCTAATAACACGATTCGGGCGGTATTATTTACCTTAATACCGCTTATAACGGTGATTTTCTATTCCTGCGGTATGAATTCGGTAAATACATCGAATGAAACCTCGTTTACTGACGAGACCTCGTTTACTGACGAGAGCTCTTACGATGAAAGTTCTTACAATGAAAGCTCTTACGATGAACCGTCTTACGATCAAAGCATATATTCGGATACCGACGAAAGCGATGGGGAAGAGGAATCGGCTCTGTTTTCGGAGGTATCGCATGAGGAATCCTCCGCGGAAGAGCCGCTTGACGTCACAGACCGGATCATTAGTCTCGGTAACCCGCTTTTAAATCGTTATCCCGTAAAAAGCGGCACTGACGGCGAGATCAACGCGCTCGCGCGGACCGTTTGGGATATCGCTTTTTTTAATAACCGATTTTTCATATCCTGCGGCAATCTCTATGATAACACCGGGCCTGTCCCTATATGGAGCTGGGACGATGTAAACGGCTGGATACTAACAGCGGACGCGCTCCCCGAAGAAGCAATAACCGACTTTTATGAGGCCGACGGAACGCTTTATGCACTGGGAAGCGATCCGACGGAAAGCTGGGAATTCGGTAACTATTACATATATTCGGAAGGAAGCTGGATAAAAAAACGCGTGCTGCCCAGCGGTCTGCACTGCTTTGATATGATTTCTTATCACGGGAAGCTATTTACGGGGCTTGGGGTTGACGACGGTTATACTCCGACAGAGGTTTCGTTCGACGGGGGCATCACGTTTGAATGTGTCGTTTTTGAGGGAGCGGATTACTCTGGAGCAACGATACTGCGCACCTTCAACCTCTTCGTGTACGGCGGAGAGCTTTATTCAACGCTTCGTCTGCAGGGTAAGAAGGATGTTTTTGATTTGTATAAATACGACGAAAGCCGCAATGTGTTTGTCTATATATCCCCGGCGGCTTATATATGTCAAAGCTCCACCCATCCGAGACATATTTTTGAATTCAACAATCTGCTTGTAGTTATTAATAAAGGGGTTTACGGAACAACCGACGACCTGAAACGTCTTTCCTTAAAATCTGACCTATACGGAAAATATGTTTACGATCTGCGCGAATACGGCGGGACGCTTTACGCGCTTACTGGTGTAAAAGCCGAAAGCGGTTATATCAGTACGGTTTGGTCGTCCGCGGACGGTATTTCGTTTACGGAAATGTTTTCATTCGCTTGTAAAGCTCCGGCATACAGCTTCGCCTACGGGAACGGGATATTCCTTTTCGGGATGGGTGCTCCCGAAGACGGCGTAACCGAATACACGGGAAACATCCTAATTTACAGGTATTTAAAATGAGAAAAAAACTTAAAACAATTTTGGCGCTGTTATTGATTTTTGCAATAATTTTTATCTGCTCCTGCGGTATCAAATCGGAAAAAGTTTGGGATGAAGCTTCATCCGCGGCGGAAACGTCATCTTCGGAAAGCGAAAATACGGACGATTTTTTAAGTTCTCAAGAAAGCGCCGAAAGCGAAATTTCCGAAACATTGTCGGTGGAAGAATCGGAGGAAGAATCGGATGAATCCTCGGCCGAGGAAGCCTCGAGCGAGGTTTCGGAAGAAGCAAAGCCGGTTATTACATATTTCGGAATAAATATCGACGGGCAAGCCTTGGAATGGAATATAAACGAAAATATCATATCGCTTGAATTGCCCTACACCTTCGATATGTCGCTTCTTAAAAACGTAACGCCGGAAATATCATCCGACGGTATTGTCACCGGGCTTGACGACGGCCGTGCCGACCTTACCGAAAATATTGACCTCACCGTAACCGGGGATAACGGCGTGTCAAGCGTTTACACCGTAAAAACCGATTACATATATTTGGGGCTTCCGGTTGTGTTTATTGAAGTTGAGAACGGAAGCGAGGTTTTATCAAAAGAAACCGACCTCATCTGTACCGTCAGAATCGACAGCGCTCACTGCGCCGATTTTTTCCCTTCGTTTGAAGCGTCACAGGCTGCCATTCACGGCAGAGGCCATTACAGCTGGCAGTTCGATAAAAAATCGTTTACGTTTAAGCTTGACGAAAAGCGGGATGTGCTCGGCTTGGGAAAAGCGAAAAAATGGGTGCTCACCGCCAATTACACCGACAAGTCGCTGCTGCAGAACTATCTGGCGCTTGAGATGGCAAAGGCAACGGCGCTGGACAACCTGCATTATACCGTCACCCAATACCCGGTGGATTTATTTATAAACGGTACCTACCGCGGGGTATATACGCTCGGTGAAAAAATAGAGGTTAACAACAACAGAATCGAGCTTGATACGGAAGCGGTCGAGGACATGGCTTTTCTTATCGAGCTGGGCGGAGCGGAGGAAGGCGACAAAGTCGGCAAGGACTATTACAACATTGGACTCTTAATAGCGCTCACGATTAAATGCCCCGAAAACGACGAGATTACGGAAGAGCAGAAGGAATATATTTTAAACTACCTTGCCGAAGCCGACGCGGCGGTTCGGAATCTTGACAAATACGAAGATTATATCGACGTTGATTCATTGATCGACTGGGCCATACTGTATGAGCTTACCTCAAATACCGACGGTGTTTTCAGACGCAGCGGATACATGTACAAGGACGCAGGGGGTAAGCTGTGCATGGGCCCGGTCTGGGATTTTGACCTCGCTTTCGGCAACTTTTTAAAATATGAAAAAGATACCTGGGCGTGCAAGGGCAGCGATGAAGGCTATGTACCTTATAATTGGATGAATATACTACTTGAGGACGAAGCTTTCCGCACAAAGCTGAAAAGCCGCTGGGATGAGGTTAAATCGGAGCTTTATTCGTATACCTTGGAAAAGCTTGAATACATAGCTTCCGTAGCGGCGCCCTCCGCAACGCTTAATTTTAAGGTGTGGGATATTTTAAACACAAGAGTGCTTTCCAACCCGCGAAACTGGTACGAGTGGAAAACCTGGGAGGCGCATATTCAAAGACTTCGGGATTATCTTGAGGAAAGATATAACTGGATGGACGCCAATTTTTAAATATGTTTATATGACCGCTTTGCGAAAGGACGGATTTCCGCATGAAACATATTGAGTTGAAATGGGACCATGTATTCGACGACGGCGAAACGGCGAATGTCAGATATACGCGGAGCAGGTTTTTCGGACGCGACAGGCTTTATATAAATGAACAGGAAATACGTCTGCCGGGTATGCTTGCGGCTCTTTTGGCGGGAGGAATTGATGTTCCCTTTTCTTTCGGCGGAAGAAGGCTGAATTTTGTAAGCAATGACTATCTTATCGGAATAGCCGAAAACGGTATTTACGGTAAAACGGGCATCGAATATGTGCCTGGGCAAAAAACTGCTTATATTTTTTATCTTTTCGCGGTTGTATGCCTCCTTATCCCTTTGTTTACCCTCGGCGGCAGCGTGCCGACTGTTATAGGCTTTATCGGAATGGGCGTCTGTTTTACACTTTTTAAAATAAACGCATTCAAGAATTTGCTGAAAAACAAAGCACGGATTATTACGGCGCTGCTAACCGCCGTGCTTTGCTGGGTTGTCACGCTAATATTATTTTTTTCCGGAGATATCAGCTTCAAGCTGTTTACCGGACCGGAAGACAAGGTTTTTTCCGGTGAAGGCTTTTCGATAACATTAAATGAAGAATTTAAGGTTTTGGAAAATTCTTATTATGTCCTGAGCGCGAAATATAAAAATTCTTATTTATATATTTATAAGGACGATTACTCGGATTGCTATTATTGTCCGTTGAACGCACGCGAGGAAGCCGAAATTATTTCCGAATATTGGGGAATTTCCGCGGAAATTTATGAAAAGAGCGGTTCCCGCGCGGTAATGGAATTTGTTATCGAAGAAAATGAACATAAAAATTATACTTATATAATGATATATAAAGACGGAGCGGTTTTCCTGCTGTTCGAATTTTATTGCGGCTCCGAAGACAAAGACGAATATCGTCCGCTTTTTGAAAAATGGGCGGAAACCGTCGTTATGTCAGACGGCAACAAATGAATAAAGAGGTATAAATGAAAACACTTGTATTGGCTGAA
>JAQVQF010000171.1 GCA_028701715.1 Eubacteriales bacterium
CAGTAAGATGTTCTTGTCTCCCGAATTCGGGCCGCGTCAACGTATAGGCGTGGTATTAACCGAATTGGAACTTGAGCCCGACCCGATATACAGCGGCGAAAAATTGTGTAATAAATGTATGGCTTGCGTAAGGGAATGTCCGGTCAAGGCAATATCTCCTGTTAAAACCGTCAAAGTCACTCTTGCCGGAAAAGAGATTGAATGGGGGGAAATTGATTGCGATGCATGTGCTATTGGGCTTAGCGGAGGAGAAAAATGTCCCGAAGGGGAGAACGGCAATTATCTGAGCGGCAGAAACGATGTGCGTCCGGGAGCGTACACACCCTTTTATCATAGGCCCAATAAGCTATATCAGACCGGGCAGGCGGTTTGCGGCGCCAAAGGCTGTACCAGAGCTTGTATGATAAACCTGGAAAAGAGAGGCGTACTTTCTAATAAATTTGTAACGCCGTTCAGACGGAAAAAGTTATGGAGCGTTGACTGGTCAGATTACAATAAGCCTGCATCCGAAAACAGTTCAATTCTGAAACCCGAAAAAGAAGCCGATTAAAATGAAATTTGCCGTAGGATATCAATTAAGAGAAATTCATGAAGAGCCTTTTGTTAATATTATTGAAAGGTACAAAGCTCACATAAGCGAGGTCTATTTTTCATGGCTCGATATTCCTTCCGGCCGGCCGGCCGTAAATGATATTTCGGGATATATACATTGGCCGGCGCAAAACGCCTTAGTCTCTGACTTAAAAAAAATAAAGGCGTCGGCAATTAAGCTTGATTTGCTTTTCAACGGAAGCTGCTATGGCGGGGATGCTATAAGCAAGAATCTTTGCAACAAAATTTCTTCCGTAATCGATTATCTTAACGGTGAGGGCTGCTCGGTAGATATTATTACTACCGCCTCGCCCGCCATAGCTTATATGGTCAAACAAAATTATCCCGGGGTTGAAATACGGGCGTCGGTCAATATGAGGATTGACAGCGTTAAAGGCATGGATTATGTGAAGAATCTTTTTGATTCGTTTTATATACGGCGCGATTTCAACCGAGACTTTAACCGCATAAAAGAACTTAAAAAATGGGCGGACATTAATGGCAAGGGCTTACATATCCTGGTCAATAGCGGTTGCATGAGGGATTGCTCTTGTCAAACCTTTCACGATAACGCGGTATCGCATAACAATGAAATTTCAAAGACCGTAAACATTCCAGATTTTTCGCCGGCATTTTGTTGGGATTATCTGAAAGAAAAAGAGCATTGGGTTTCTTTGCTGCAAAACACATGGATTCGTCCCGAGGACTTAAATAATTATGAACCGTATTTTTCGACTGTTAAGCTTGCCACACGGACGCATTTGCTTCCGGCAATGGTAATTGACGCATATTCAAGGAGAAGGTATTACGGCAACCTTCTTGATTTATTCGAGCCCGGATACGGTCCCGCCCTTGCGCCTTATATTATCGATAACAGCAAATTTCCGGATGATTGGTTTGAGAAAACAAGTCAATGTCATAAAAGCTGCCATAATTGCTCTTACTGCGAGTCCGTGCTCGAAAGAGTCCTTGTAGACGGCGAAAATATGTAATTTATAGTTATGGGATAAAATTATGGGATATGAAAATTATGAGGATAAAGTCCGCGAAAAGCGGGTAAAAACAGAAGAATCTTTTTCACCGTATTGTGATTTTATTTTTTATAATTCATCCATTACCGGAGAAAGACTTGCCATGAGGGTTTTAAAGCCTGCGAAACCGTCTTACATATTAGCAGGTACTCACGGCTGGCACATGTCTATACCAAAATTTTGCTATATGGATACGCCGCAAAGCGAATATCTTGCGCTTGAAATCGATATGCGCGGCCGCGCATTTTCCGAAGGCTCGCCTGATTGCAACGGCTATGAATTGATTGACGTAATAGACGCCATTGAATACGCAAAGATATATTATAAAGATTTAATATTAGATTCCGATGTGATATTTTTTGAATCCGGCAGCGGCGGCGGAGGCAACGCGCTTGCGATAGCGGGGAAATTTCCTGACTATTTTGCCGCAATCAACGCTTTATATCCGATAAGCGATTACGCCGAATGGTACGCCGGCGATGAAAAAGGCGAATTCCGCAACGAATTGGATGTTTGGATAGGCTATCCGCCGGGCCGAAATCCAGAGGGATATCGGTCGCGTAGCGGTGTTTCGCTTTTAAGCAATCTCCGTTCCCCGATATTTATCGCGCACGGCGCAAACGATTTGCGTGTTCCTGTGCAAATGAGCCGCAGATATAAAATGCAAGCCGAAAAGCTTGATAAAGGGCATTTAGTCGATTATTACGAAATGGCGGGAGTCGGCAATGAGGATCATTTGGGAAATATTACCGAAGCGCAAAAAAGAGAGTTGGAAATAAAGAAAAACAGAAATTTAACCTGCCGCCGTATGCCTGTAGAAATTCCTGATAAAGGAGAGATGGTAATAGGTGGTTATCTGGTTACGAAAAAATTTAAAATCTTTCTTTACGGCTTAGATGAATTTGCAAGGCTTGAATACGATTTATCAAAGAACTTTTTTAGGATAACAAGTAAAAAGAGGGGCTCGTATTCCTTAGAATATAAAGGGCTTCACCGTTCCGGGTTATTTTGACAGGCTTCGGGCGTTATTATAAATTTGTATGTGCGGGAGAAAGTAAAAACAAGATAAAAATACTTAGTTAGATACGTTTTGACGATTTTCTGAGAAGAAACAATCTATTTTTTTTACTTAAAAAAACTTATACTTAATATAAATGCTTACAATACAAGTACAATACCATTTACTAAATATAAGGAAGGTTTTAGTATATGAAAAAGAAAATTGCAGTATCGGTTATGATATTTTCGCTTTTAGCGATTATTCTTCCGATGTTTTCCGGTTGCAGTGGCCAAAGAACAGTTCAAATCGACTCCACCAAAACGCAGCTCTATGTGTATAATTATGACGGCGGCGTAGGCACCGACTGGTTGGAAAGGGTTCAGGAAAGGTTTGAAAATGAGTATGCCGAAACGAAATTTGAACCCGGGGTAATGGTAAACGGCGTCGAGAAAAAGGGTGTGCAGATAGTTATAAGCGCGGAAAAGAGTGTACCTACAGCAACTCTCGCAAGTTCAAACAATGAAGTATTTTTTTTACAGACGATAAATTATAACGAGCTGGCGTCGCAGGGGCGTTTGCTTGATATAAGCGATATTATGACTAAGAAGCTGCCGGGCGAAGAAAAAACTCTTGCAGACAAGCTATTGCCTTCGCAGCTTTCGGCTTTCAGCGCTTTGAACGGCAATTATTATGTCTTGCCTCATTATGAAATCATTTCGGGCCTTACATACGATGTGGATTTATTTGAAGAAAAAAAGTTCTTTATTAAGGACGACGGAACCTGGACTAATTTTGAGGAGAGTTATAACGAAGACCCGGCGCTTTGCAGGCTGTCGGCGGGTCCCGACGGAATCAAGGGGAACTACGACGACGGGTTGCCGGCAAATTACGGGCAGCTTGAAAAATTATGCATCCGTATGTCTCAACTTGGCGTTACGCCGTTTGTTTGGGCAGGACAGCTTCAGCATTATTTTAATTATCTGTTCGGCGCGCTTTGGTGTAAGTATCAGGGCGCCGAGGAAATGAGTTATAATGTAACCCATAACAGCGGGGCGAAAACTACAAGGGTAATTTCTTCATTTAACGGTACGGAGCCGGTTTTGGAGGAAGTTCAGATTCCGGGCGCGAATTTGTCGATGTTAAAACGCCAGGCGGGCAAATATTATGCCGTTGAGTTTTTATCGAAAATATTTGAAAACAATTGGTATAATCCTGCATTTACAGCGGGTACCGTATCTCACCTGGACGCTCAAGCCGCATTTGTATTCGGCCGTCTTGAAGGCGCTCCCATCGGAATGCTTATAGAAGGCAATTATTGGTATCACGAAGCTTCCGACGCAATCCGCCGCTCCGAGAATACATATTCCGACGAAGCGAAAAACCGCAGGCTTGCTTGGATGCCTTTGCCGGGTGTTCCGGGAGATACCCCGGTAACCGAGGAAAACGGCGTTAAAGATTCTGCTTACGACTTAGTATCAGCGTTTGCTTTTATCAACAATAATATCAGTTCGGATGAGAATAAAAAGGCTCTTGCAAAATTATTTCTGCAATATTGCTATACCGACGAATCCCTGCAGGATTTTACTATGGTTACCGGACTCCGCAGGGGCGTCCAATACGAGCTTAAGGATGAACAGTTCGGGCAAATGAATTATTATTTTCAAAGCCTTTATACTTTCCTGAAAAATGCCGACGTTCTTTATCCGTATTCCGATACTGAGGATTTTGTGAGAAATCAAGGCTCTTACAATTTCACGCAGCATTCATCTATGTTTCAATCCAACATAGACGGCACGTTTCAAACGGCATTCGCTTTGTTAAAAAGAGACGTATCAGCTAAGGATTTCTTTGTGGGGATGTGGTAAACCGATGAAATTGCATTTTGACAAAAA
>JAQVQF010000015.1 GCA_028701715.1 Eubacteriales bacterium
AGCCCGCACTCGACTGGCTTACTAAACAATAAACATAAAAAAGCCGCCGGATTAATTACCGACGGCTTTTTAATTAACTTAAATTACTTTCTTTTAATAACAACCACCCCTGCGAGAGCTATAACGGAGATGATTGCAAGAGCAACAAATCCGGTGTCTCCGGTCGGGGGAGCGGTGGGTTCGCTGGTTTCGGCACTGGTCTCAGTGCTTGTCTCAGCGCTTGTCTCAACACTTGTTTCGACGCTGGATTCGTCTTCGCTGGTGTCGATGATATTCGTATATTCGCCGCCGAGAATCATAATGGCGCAGCCGTTGAGGGCTTTACCGGCGGTAGTGGGATAGCAGTCGGCAAGATACAGATAATTTCCGTAATAAGTTACGTTACCGGCATCATCTTCTACAGCATCATAACCGTCGTTATCAATAACAGCCTGAATCTCATTGATGTTGGTAAGACCGATGGTGAAGTCCATGCCGAACACGGTGCCTTCGGTGCCGGTAAGCGGGGTGGTCTGCTTGGAAGAAGACATAACGCCCCAGGGAATTTTGATCTCATAGGTATCCCAGTCGCCGTCGCTGCCGGTCGCATATGTAGCGTTGCCGCCGGCAATAAGGTTGCCGAAGTGGTCAGTGGCAAAGGTTTCGTTGGCTTCATGAACACCGGCGACAGCTTCGCTGGTATAAATCATAGTCCATTCATAGCAGAAGCCGCCGTTATATAAGTCGGACCAAGTAGCGCTGGAATCGGGATATATATCCTTGGTGGGGTCGTCGGGGATGATAAGGCTCATAAGATGATGAGCGTTGAAGACGTAATGCTTAACTTCTGCGGTAGCGTCATCCTTCATGGCAACATGGGGAGCGTCGCATTCGGTCTTTACAGCGTAGTAAAGATAATCAGCGTCATAACACATATAGAAATATGCTTCGATATTCTGGACATAATCGCCTCTGTAGGCCATATCCGTATCATCGGGCCAGGATGTGACGAGAGGATATTCGCCGTCGTCGATTATGCCGTCTATCGTGGGAGCGGTGGTAACCATGTAAACAGTGAATTCCCTGTTATCGACTTCATCCGCGGAAACTGATACCGCAAGGCTTGCGAAACAAGCGAACACCATAACAAGGGCTACGATAAGTGACAGTGCTTTTTTCATGTTTTTTCTCCTTTAAAAATAATAAGATTCCTTATCTGACTTTCATTATATATAAATTATTTATTTTGTCAATATAAAATTTACATTATCCAAAATAATACATTTCAGCTGAAAACGCTTTAAATTCAACTGAAAACGGAATCTAAATTTCTTTCGACTATTATGTAAATGATATAGTCCGGATTATATTTTGCCATATCGTTCGAATTTATGGAAAAAGACCACATCGGCTCATAGCAGGTAAGATTAAATCTTTCCGCAAGGATATCATACAGCTGTGTCGAATAGGAATCGCGCATGACTATCGCCGTGGGCAGGGTACCGCGGTTGGTGTTTATTATGGTTTTCGCCGGCATGGTGTCCTTATCATATGTCAGTATTTTATTGCTGACATAACGGTTTATTGAGGATATTTGCGTCGGCATCACGAATTTAGCTTCCCTGCGTATATTGTATTCCTTCATTAAAAGGCTGTCGGTATAATACCCCATATAATATTCGAGATAATAGGACATATCGCCGCCGACGTAATAATCCTCTATCCAGTCAAATTCGTCGAAAGCTCTCGGCGCCGCGTCGGGATATTTTTCTGATATATAGCTGAACAGCTCGTTATACGCCAAAAACGCGCCGTAATCTGTCCAATGAGAATCCGTTTTCCAATACAGCTTATATTTGTCGTTTTTATGCGCGGTAAACAATGATTTTAAGTCTATGTACTTTATGCCCGCTTTATTCAAGGCATCCATTACCTGGTCAAGCCTTGAGACGCTGCCGTTTTGCTTATATTCCGTCGGCATGGTTTCGGGATATATGGTGGCGGGTGACGGGACGAGTAAATAAATTATTTCCGTATCTCCAAAGGAACTCTGTCTGTTCTTCAGCTTTTGCGTCAACCCGTCAAGCTGCGACTGGGAATACAGATTGTTGTGAAGGTAATCGGCAAGAGTATAGTCCAAATGGAACTGATAGTTTTTTCCGGCAATAATATCCCACTGTCCGGAAGACACCGACTTTGGCTTTGCCGTATAATTAAAATTATCGCTGCTCGCCTTGCCGCTTACCTCGGCGCGCAATATCACGGAAAGGGAAGAGGATGTCGATTTTATTCTTGCCGAAAAATAGCCGTTATCGGATTCGGTAAAATCGGTAACGCCGTTTGCGGTATAATAAATAACGGCGCCTTCCTCACATGTGCCGAGTATAACAAATGCGCTGTCATAAAGCTTGGTGCAGCCGTATATCTTGGGTGTTTCTGTCTTAATTTCGACCGACGATTCCTCTGAAGATTCTTCCTCGGATTCTTCCTTTGAGGTCTCCTTGGATTCCTCTTTTGAGGCCTCCTTTGAGGTTTCCTTGGACTCCTCTTTTGAGGTCTCCTTTGAGGTTTCCTTGGATTCCTCTTTTGAGGTCTCCTTTGAGGTTTCCTTGGATTCCTCTTTTGAGGTCTCCTTTGAGGTTTCCTTGGATTCTTCTTTTGAGGTTTCCTTTGAGGTCTCCTTGGATTCTTCTTTTGAAGTTTCCTTTGAGGTCTCCTTGGATTCCTCCTTGGAAACCTCCTCCGATTCGTTTATGGAGTCTTCGGATGTTATGTCCTGTTCATTTGATGATTCATCCTGAGAGGAATTTTCCTGCGAGAAAGGCTCTTCGTAAGCGGATTCCTGAGAGGATGGATCGCTGTAATCTTCCGAAACGGAGGATGATTCGTCTGTGCTTGACGTATCGCCGAAATCCACTCCGCCCGCGCAGGCAAGCAGAGTCAGCATAAGCGTGAAAAGGATAAACATAAAAATTAATTTTTTCATGACCGCAACCATACCCTTCCTTTGCATCCGGTTATAAAATGTATAATCAGTTTACCATAAAAAAAACCATAATGCAACAATTATTTAGGTATGGCGGCGAGCAGGAAAAATATACACAATCCGTTGTTAAAGCCGGATAGATACAATATATACGCGCCTAAACACAAAAGCAGCGCCGCGCCAAAAATCGACGCGCGTTTCTGTGCTTTTTCCGCGTATTCCTCTCCGCGGCGTTTTAACGCCGAAAGGTATATAAGTCTTCCTCCGTCGTTGGATTTAAGCGGTACCAGATTAATAACCGCGAAAAAAATACATGACAATATAAATAGAAACAGGTATTCGTTTTTACACCATGTCAGAAACAGAGAAGCAAGGAAGGCGGCAATAAGATTGAACAGTATTCCTCCCGCGCATATCGCCGTTTCGCCCTCATAGCTTAACCCTTCGGAGGTATAGGTCATAAGTCCTCCGAAGGGCTCTATTTCAAATCGGGTTATTTTCTGCCCGTATACAAAGATAAAAAAAGCGTGCCCTGTTTCATGCACCGCCACACCCGCAAGAATGCAGCAAAAAGCCGCCGCCCCTTCCGACACCAGCATCAGCCAGAAACAGGCGGGAGCGAAAATGTTTACCCTCACCTTACCCGAAAACAGAGGAAAGTAAAGATTGCTCACCTTAAAAGGCTGCGTATATATTGAATGATGTTTACCGGTTTAAAAGTGACGCCTTTTCCCGTGATAACCTGTATGGCCTCGTTCGGACCGGACGCAGCTATCACGAAAGCCGAAATCACAAGAGTCAGGGATATAATAAAAACGAGCAGCTTTTTCAAAAAAATCACCGTATTACTATATGCGCGGGTTTATTTTATAATAACAAAAATATTTTTTTTCGTTCTTCATTCCGCGACAGAATTCACATATTTCCCGCTTTAAAATATTCTTGCAATAAAATTTAGGATGGTCATAACGATGGACGAAACATATGTCGTATACGCCGATGTGCTTTTTCTGATTAATTTTATTCTCGATTTTCTTTGCCTGTATGTCGCCGGAGCGATATTGTCGGTCAGGATAAAAATATACAGGTTTATACTTGCGGCGTTATTCGGAGGGGCATATTCGCTTGCCGCGGTATACCTGACCTTCCTGCCGCCTTATGTCACCCTTCCCGCGCATATCGCGGCGGCGCTTATATTGTGCCTTATATCATACGGATTTCATTCCGTAAAAACGTATTCGGCGCGGTGCGCGGTATTTGCGGTAAGCGCCGCTTTTTCCGGAGGTATGATTTCGGCCGCTTTTGCGCTGACCGGAAGATACTACACATACAACGGCGGACTGTATGCGGAAATATCCCCTGTTTTCCTGATAACGCTGGCGTTTGTTTCGGTTGGTGCGGCGTATTTATACGCGCTGGTCTGTCGTAAAAAAACCGTTCATTCAACGCTTCAGGCGGTTATCGAAAAGGACGGGCATACATATCGGCTGACTCTGCTGGTGGACAGCGGCTGCTTTGTCGTTGATCCCATAACCGGAAAGCGAGTGATAATCGTGTCATATGCCGCTTTCAAGGGCGTTATACCGCACACTCCCCGCTATATACCCATAAAAACCGCGGGAGGCGGCGGAATGCTTTGCGGCTTTAAGCCGGACAAACTGACGTTGAACAGCCTCGGAAAACGGAGCTTGGAAATAGATGCGATTGTAGCCGTGGACATGAATACCGAGGGCTTTTCCGGATATGACGGTCTTGTTCCCCCGTCATTAATATAAAAAGGAAGGTTGACTGTATGTTTAAATTTTTATATAAGCTTAATATGCTCAGTAAAATACTGTCGTTTTTCGGCTATGAAAGCATAATCTGTTATATAAACGGAGCCGCTTCTCTGCCGCCTCCCTTATCCTGCGAACAGGAAAAGCTCTTGATAGACACGATTGAGACGGAGGTGTCAAGAAAACAGCTTATCGAGCATAATCTGAGACTGGTGGTGTATATAGCCAAAAAGTTTGAAACAACCGGCGCCGGTATCGAGGATCTTATTTCCATCGGCACGATCGGGCTGATAAAAGCGGTTAACACCTTTAAAAGCGACAAGCAAATCAAACTGGCGACCTATGCTTCGAGATGTGTGGAAAACGAGATACTTATGTATATAAGAAAAACCTCCGGTTTGAAAAGCGAGCTTTCTCTCGACGAGCCGCTTAATGTGGACTGGGACGGTAACGAGCTGCTTTTAGGCGATATGCTGGGCACCGAAAATGATTTCGTTTACCGCAGCATTGAGGAAAGCGAGGACAGAAAAATAATCGGCGAAGCGTTGAAAAGGCTCCCGGAACGCGAACGCACCATAATAGAGCTGAGATTCGGTTTCGGTTCCTGTAAAGGGGAAAAAACACAAAAAGAGGTGGCGGATATATTGGGTATCTCGCAGTCTTATATTTCCCGTCTTGAAAAAAAGATAATTGTCCGATTGCGTGAGGAACTGTTCAAATTATCTTATTAATTAACGCTTTAACGGTTGACAGGATATTTATAATATGCTATACTGAATCGGTATAATTGAATATTTGATTGCGGACCACGGTACCGCGACCGATATATATTTCTCAAAGAAAGGAGGAAAAATAACATTTCACTTTTTTCAAGGGGAAAAGATAAGCCTTTCGCGCCGGAACTGTTTTATAACAGTCTCAAAAAGGGCATAGCCTTCATCGATTATGAATCATGGTATGTTTCCATGAACGTAAATTACGGAATGAAGCCTGATATCAAGGCATGGTTCGAAAACATCACACAGAAGGTCAACCTCACGGAAGCGGTATTTTTTGCCGACTTTTCCCATAAATCTCTCGCGGATGAGATAAAAAGAATCCGCTTGTATTCCAATAAAATAATTGACACACGCAACCCCAACGGGGTAAAAAAGGATTTCACCGATTTTATAATACTCGACAATATCTATCAAAAGGCAATGATGAGCGAAGGACTCGACGTATTTATCCTGTTTTCAGGCGACGGCCATTTTTCATCCGCCACTTCGTTTCTTAAAAACATTTGCGGCAAGGAAGTGGGCATTTACGGCGTCAGAGGCTCGT
The DNA here is from genome assembly GCA_028701715.1 of Eubacteriales bacterium. Taxonomy (GTDB): domain Bacteria; phylum Bacillota; class Clostridia; order Oscillospirales; family CAG-382; genus UBA1206. Next base: position 6,064 of record JAQVQF010000015.1, read on the forward strand.
TTTCCCGTCAGCTGCAGGAAACCGCAAGCTGGTGCGTGACTCTTCCCACAGAGGAAGAAGTTCAGGGAAATGATTATCAGCTTATATTCGGCGAGCTTAGAAATACAAAATCCATGCTCAACGCCAATACTCTCATCGACACTGTGACCGGCAAAAATAAAACCGTTAAAAAACAAAGCTTAACTGAAATATTAAACAAGCTTCAAAAAGAAGGTACGGTTATACCCCGCACCATCGGAAATAACAAGGACGTGCTGTTCGTCGATTGGGAAAAAGCCAAAAAAGAAGGCTATATAAAAGAAATATAACTATTTATTTCTAAAAATCTATTGCAATTCATTGTAAACCGTGTTATAATGAGCGCAGATGATTAAGAGTGGGTTTGTGCCCACTCTTAAAATTTGCCTGCAGGAGGTTATACCGCATGAAGCATAATATAGCCATAACCGCAAGAAAGCTTGTCGAACGGCAAATTAACGACGGAGGGTTTATAATCTGGGACGTAAGATACGAAAAGGAAGCCGGAGTATGGAATCTTGTGTTTGAGCTTGACAGGGTTCAAACCGAAGAAGGCAATAACGCAAGCATGTCCATGAACGATTGCGAGAAGGCAAATACAATTATTGAAGCTGTTATCGATAAAGCCGACCTAATAGAGGGTTCTTATATGCTTGAGGTATCGTCTGCCGGACTGACGCGGATACTTCGCACGGATTATCATTTTGAAACGGCTTTAAAAAAGAACTGGGAAGTACAGATAAAACTTTATTCCGCCGCCGACGGCATAAAAGAAACGATCGGCCGAATAGCATCCGTCAGCGGGGAAGAAATAGAAATAAACAATATAAAAATAAACAGAAAAAATATAGCCAAAGCTGTCGCCATACTCGGTTGAAGGCAACGGTCAACGGCTGACGGGCGCCGCCTGAACAAACGGGAGATTAAAGGATTTTTCAGAAAGGACAAATATCAAAGATGAACAAGGAATTTTTTGACGCCCTCGACGCGATGTCGAGGGAACGTCTCGACGCGATGTCGAGGGAACGTCTCGACGCGATGTCGAGGGACATATATTCCTTACGAATCTTTCAGAAAGGATAAATATAGAAAATGAACAAGGAATTTTTTGACGCCCTCGACGCGGTTGTCGAGGAAAAGGGTATTCCCAAAGATTATATGGTCGAAAAGGTCGAAGCGGCTCTGCTTTCGGCTTTCAAGCGTGATAACGGTGGCTTTCCCAATGCCAGGGTCAAGCTTGATTTCGATAAAAAAGAATTAAAACTCCTAAAACAGCTCACCGTTGTTGAAAACGTCGAAAACGGTAAAACTGAAATTTCCCTCGATGAGGTAAGAATAAAATCCAAAAAGTACGAAATCGGGGACATATACGAAGAAGAGGTTAGAACTCATAATTTCGGCAGAATTTCCGCTCAGACCGCCAAGCAGGTGATAATTCAGGGCATACGGGAAGCCGAACGCGGGATGATGTTACGCGAATATGAAGAAAAGAAGGAAGAAATAGTCTCCGCCGTAGTGGAATTGGTGGATCCCGTTTCGGGCAACGCCGTAGTGGAAATAGGCAAAAACCATATGACCCTTTACCGCAACGAGCAGATACCCGGCGAAACGCTAAACCCCGGCGACAGGATTAAGGTTTTCATAACCGAGGTTAAAAAAAGCACCCGCGGTCCTTCCGTGTCCCTGAACCGTATCCATCCCGGACTTGTAAAGCGTCTTTTCGAGCTTGAAGTGCCCGAAATAAAGGAAGGCATCGTGGAAATCAAAGCGGTTGCCCGCGAACCCGGCTCAAGAACCAAAATAGCCGTGCTATCCAACGAGCCCAACGTCGATCCGATAGGAACCTGCATAGGTCAGCGCGGCGCGAGGAAAAATGCCGTAACACAGGAACTCAACGGAGAAAAAATAGATTTAATAAAATATTCCGAATCCAACGAGGAATTTATTGCCGCGGCTCTCGCTCCGGCAGCGGTGCAAAACGTTACCAAGCTTCCCGACGGGGACAGAACCTACCGCGTGCTGGTAAACGAGGACCAGCTTTCCCTTGCCATCGGCAGGGAAGGTCAGAACGCAAGACTTGCCGCAAAGCTTACCGGATTAAAAATAGATATAAAAGCGGGTAAAGAGGAATAAAATATAACTGTTAACGTTTAACATTTAATGTTTAACGTTTTACGTTTAACGTTTTACGTTATACCTACGGAATCATACGGAGGCGATTTTGTGATCAAGGCAAAAAAAAAGCCGGAAAGAAAATGCTTGGGCTGCGGGGAGATGAAGGATAAATCCCGGCTTATACGTATAGTGCGTTCAACCGACGGAAAGGTCTTTATAGACAGAACCGGAAAGGCAAACGGACGCGGAGCGTATATATGCGACAGCTTGGACTGTTTTGTAAAATGCCGTAAAGCAAAACGTTTTGATAAAGCGTTCGGTCTTTCCGTTCCGGATGATGTATACGCTTCATTGGAAGGGTTAATAAATAAGGAAAATGGATAAAATACTGTCCGCTCTCGGTCTTTGCCGCAAAGCGGGAAAGCTTCCTTTCGGAACCGACGCGGTTTTGAAAGAAATCAGGGTAAAAAAGGCACGCTTGGTGCTTATTGCCTTTGATTCTTCCGACAGCACAAAAAAATGTATAACCGATAAAGCGGTTTTTTACGGCGTTAAATACGAAATTATAAATTATACCCGCAAAGAGCTGGGTTCGGCTCTTGGCAAGCCGCATTGTGCCTGCGCGGCGATATGCGACGATAATTTAGCCGAAATGTACCAAATGGCAAAACTCAAAACAGCGGAGGTAAACTGAATGGCAGAAGAAAAATTACGGATAAACTCTCTCGCGAAGGATTTAAACGTTAAGAGCAAGGATTTAATAGAATTACTCGCGGAACACGGTTATTCCGGGAAGAGCTATATGACCGCGCTGGAATCCGATGAGCTTTCGATTATATTCGAACATTACACCCAGCTCCATCAAACGGATATAGCGGCGTTCTTTAAGTCGTATGACGACAAAATTGCCGAAAAAAAGAAACACGAGGAAGAAGAAAAGGAAAAGGCAAAAGCCGCGATAAAGCAACAGCGCGAAGCCATGAAGCCCAAAAAGCCGGTTTCTTCCAATATACCCAAAAAGCAGCTCGGTCCCCAGCAGCCGAAAAGGGCAAAGACCGATGTCAGAGTTGTCGATACAAGAGGCACGCAGTCTGTCAACATTGCCAAGTATGACGAAAAGCTCGACACTTTTGTAGCCGATCCCGATCGTCTTCCCGACAGTAAGGTAAAAATCAAAAAGAAGAACACAAGGGACCAGCAGGACGGCGGAAGAAATTCAAGAAAGAAATTTAACGACAGAATCAAGCCCAAGTTTATCCCGAAGCCCGTTCAGCTTAAGATAACCGTACCCGACGAGATATCGGTGGGCGAGCTGGCGTTAAGAATGAAAATAACCGCAGGCGATGTTATAAAAAAGCTGATATCCATGAGCGTTATGGCGAGCGTGACCGATATGATCGATTACGATACCGCATATCTTGTGGCGGATGAGTTTAAAATAATAGTGGAAAAGGAAGTAGTCGTATCCCTTGAGGATAAGCTTTTCGGGAACGACGAGCCTGATAAGGAAGAAAACCTCAAGCTCAGAGCGCCGGTCGTGGTGGTCATGGGACATGTTGACCACGGCAAGACCTCACTGCTGGACGCGATAAGAAACACCAACGTCACCGAAGGCGAAGCCGGAGGTATAACACAGCATATAGGCGCTTACAACGTAAAGATAGGCGACAGGGACATAACCTTCCTCGATACCCCGGGTCACGCGGCTTTCACCGCCATGCGCGCCAGAGGCGCAAACCTCACCGATATAGCGGTGCTGGTGGTTGCGGCCGACGACGGCATAATGCCCCAGACCGTGGAAGCGATAAACCACGCCAAGGCGGCGAAGGTCGGCATTATCGTGGCGATTAATAAAATGGATAAGCCCGGCGCGGACCCCGAAAGAGTTAAAAACGAGCTTACAAAATACGACCTGCTCCCGGAAGAATGGGGCGGCGACACGATCTGCGTTCCCGTATCCGCGGTCAAGCGCACCAATATCGACAAGCTGCTCGAAATGATAATCCTTTCCGCGGACATGATGGAGCTTAAAGCAAATCCCGAAAAGCCCGCCAGGGGCGTTGTCGTAGAGGCAAAGCTCGACAAGGGCCGCGGCGCGGTCGCCACGGTTCTTGTGCAGGACGGCACACTCAAAACGGGAGACATCATTATAGCCGGAACGACCACGGGCAGAGTCAGAATGATGACCGACGACAAGGGTAAAGCCGTCAAGACCGCCGGTCCTTCCAGACCTGTCGAAATCATGGGGCTTTCCGAAGTCCCGGGAGCCGGCGACCCGTTTTCGGCCGTCACCGACGAGCGCCTCGCAAGAGAGCTTGTGGATAAAAGAAAGCACGAGGAAAAGACAAAGCAGTTCTCGTCCGACACAAAGGTCACCCTCGACGATCTTTTCGGACGTATCGAAAGCGGCTCGAAGACGCTCAATATAGTAGTTAAAGCCGACGTGCAGGGCTCGGCGGAGGCCGTCAAATCCAGCCTTGAGAAGCTTTCCAACGACGAGGTTAAGGTATCGGTAATCCACGCCGGCGCGGGTGCCATAAACGAAGGCGACGTAATGCTCGCATCGGCCTCTGATGCGCTTATAATCGGATTTAATATCCGTCCCGACAAGCAAGCGGTCGACGCCGCCGCGCGCGACAAGGTTGAAATCAGGACCTACCGTATAATATATGAATGTATCGACGAAATACAGGCAGCCATGAAGGGAATGCTCGCTCCGAAATATAAAGAGACCGTGCTCGGCAGAGCCGAGGTAAGGCAAATCATACGCGTGCCCAGCGTTGGCACCATTGCCGGCTCTTATATCACCGACGGTAAAATAACCCGCAGCGCTCTTATCAGGGTACTGCGTGACGGCGTTGTTATTTTTGAAGACAAAATCGCCTCTCTCAAACGCTTTAAGGATGATGTGCGCGAAGTCGCCCAATCCTATGAATGCGGTATCGGACTCGATCGCTTCAACGACATCAAGGACGGCGACGTGCTCGAAGCCTATATTATGGAGGAAGTGGCAAGATAATGGCCTCTTACAGAATAGACCAGATAAACGAACAGGTTCGGGAGGTTATGACGGCAATATTCCGCACGGTTAAGGACCCCCGTATATCGAAGGCTTTTATATCGGTAACCGGCGCGGATGTGGCGAAGGACCTTTCGGTCGCAAAAATATACTACAGCGTCCTTGTGGGTAAGGAGGACGATGTGGCGGAAGGGTTAAAATCAGCCGGCGGATATATAAGAAGCGAGCTTGCAAAAGGCCTTAATCTCCGTATAACCCCCAAGCTGACCTTTATAAAAGACGACTCTACCGAAAGAGCGATGCATATCGCAAGCCTGCTTAAGGAAATTGACGATGGAAATAACGCTTAAGGAATGTATCGAATATCTCAGTTGCAATGACAATTATCTTATATTCACCCACGCCGCTCCCGACGGGGATACTTTGGGCTCGGCCTTCGCGTTAAAATACGCGCTTGAAGCAAAGGGTAAAAAGGTAAAGATATTCAATCCCGACGCCATTCCCGCAAGATTCGCCTTTATGGCGGAGGGTGTTGATATTTGCCGTGAAATACCCGAAGGAGATTATACGCGGATCAGCATCGATATAGCCTCTCCCGCGATGCTCAAGGGACTGGATGAGGATTATCTGAATAATTTGGTTTTCGATCTTTCCATAGATCATCATTTTATAAATACAATAAGGGCAAAACGCCTTCTGCTTTTTGCGGAATATCCCGCCGCGGGTGAAATCGCCGCGGAAATTACCAAGGGATTGAACGTGCCTTTTGACAAAACCAACGCTCTTTGGCTGTACGCCGCGATATCTTCCGATTCCGGCTGCTTCAGGTTTTCCTCCACACGTCCGGAAACGCACCTGACGGCCGCGGAGCTTTTAAGGACGGGGATTGATTTCGCCAAAATTAACCGTCGTATTTTTGAATACAAGACCGAAGGCCAGCTCGCACTTGAAAGAGACGCTTACGGGCATATAGAAAAATTTTTCGGCGGTAAGGTGGCGATAGTCTGCCTTTCCGACGCTGTGCTTGCGCTCGATTATGTGGACGGCAACGATATAGACCAGATAAACAATATCCCCCGCCAGATAGCCGGCGTCGAGGTTTCCGCGCTGATACGTCGGTACGGCGACGAAATTAAGGTATCCTTCCGTTCAAACGATTATTACGACGTTGCGGCTCTCGCAAAGTCTTTCGGCGGAGGAGGGCATATACATGCCGCGGGCTGCAGATTTTACACAAGCACGGATGACGCAAAACAAAAAATTCTCGATATATTGAAAAAGGATTTTGACAGACCGGATAATCATGATTAATTCAGACATCAACGGAATTATTAATTTGTACAAAAAGCCGGGGATTACTTCCCATACCGCCTTGAATATTACAAGGCGGATTTTTAACTGCAAAAAAGCGGGTCATTGCGGAACGCTTGACCCCAACGCCCGCGGAGTGCTTCCGGTAATGCTTGGCAACGCCGCCAAAGCGTCTGAATTTCTTATGGAGCATACCAAAAGCTATACAGCAGAGCTTGTGCCGGGTTACGAAACCGACACGGGTGACATAACCGGAACGATAACCAAAAAAGCCGATAAGCCCATACCTCCCTTTGAGGAAATATATGCCGCCGTCAAAACCTTTGAGGGCGGTTACGATCAAATTCCCCCGATGTATTCGGCGCTCAAGATTGACGGGCGGAAGCTGGTTAATTGCGCGAGAAAAGGTATTGTAATAGAACGCGAACCAAGGCATATAGATATATATTCGATTGATTTAAACGAAAAAAACGGCAGGCTCTTTGTGTCGGTTGATTGCTCTAAAGGCACCTACATCCGCACGCTTTGCGAGGATATAGGCAAAAGACTCGGAATATCGGCCTGCATGGGCGAATTGGAACGCACCCGTGTGGGTAATTTTTCGGTTGAAGATTCCGTAACGACGGAAAGGCTTTCGGAAATGACGCCCGAGGAACGCGCCCGCATTGTTATTCCGACGGAAACCGCATTGTCGCATTTTGAAAAAACGGAAATCCACGGTTTTTTTGCCGCTCTTGTAAAAAACGGGCTGGCTGTGGAAACGCATAAGCTGGGTATAAACAGCCCCGTCGGAACGCTTCTTCGCCTTTATGAAAACGGCGTTTTCTTCGCTGTCGGCGAAATTATAAGCATTGATGATAAAATATGTATAAGGCATAAAAAATTGTTTGTCTGATACCGGTTTTTACAAAATAATACATATGTGTGATGCTATAAATGGTATATGAAAACCGTTATACAGCGGTACGGCGGGTTTTTCAATACAGGAAAGGATCGGATTGCGCATATGAAGATGTTAAGAAAAAAGGAAAAGATAGTATACATACCGGTCAGCGAAATACTGCCCAATCCCAACCAGCCGCGCAGTTATTTCGATGACGATTCGCTAAATTCTCTCGCTGAAAGCATTAAGAGATTCGGCATCATACAGCCCCTTACCGTCAAGCGGCGTGATTTTGTGCCGAAGATGAATATAAACGGTCAGTTTGTAACAGGTCCGAGCTATGAAATTATTGCCGGCGAAAGAAGATGGCGTGCCGCCAAGAAGATAGGACAAAGCGCGGTTCCCTGCCTTATTACCGACTGTGATCCCGAAAATATGGCGTATCTTGCCTTCAGTGAAAACGTATTCAGGGAGGATTTGACATTTTTCGACATCGCTTCCTCTCTTCAGGACATGCTTATTATGACGCATAAGACTCAGACGGAGCTTGCGGAAAAGCTTGCCATAAGTCAGTCCGCCATAGCCAATAAGCTACGCCTGCTCAGACTCAGCCCTGCGGATCGCGAGGAAATACTCAAGGGCAAGCTTACGGAAAAGCATGCCAGAGCGCTTATACGGCTGGAAGACGAGGACAAGCGCCGTGAATTTTTACGCAAAGCCGTTATGATGCAGTGGTCGGCGCAGGAAACGGACAAAAAAATAAACGCCTTTTTGAATTCGCCGGAAGCGAGAAACACAAAGGCGAAATTCCGCGGCAAGAAGATCGGTATTTTATCGGATATAGGCATTTTCATAAATTCCATTGACAACGCCGTAAGGATGGTGCGCGACGTGGGCGTCAACGTGGAAAGAAAAGAAGTCGATATGGGCGATTCCATAGAAATAATAATAAAGGTGCCGAAGTCAAGGCAGGCGGTCGGCATTTGACCTTGCCACATACGAATTTAAAAGCCCTCCGGCGAGCGTCACCGACATACATGCCTCAAGCCAAAACATCAACAGCACCACCGCGGTAAGGCTGCCGTAAAGCGAATTGCCGGCAGAAACGTAATAATCGATATACAGCGAATAGCCGTAGGACAATATTATCCAGCCTAAGCCGGAAAGAACCGCTCCGGGGAGCGTGTCGCGCAGTCTGTGCTTTTTTCCCGCCAGGAATTTATATATTAAAATAAAAAACGCCGTTATTATCGCCAGCAATACAATCGCTCTTGTCGCTTTTATCAGGAGCGAAAATTTAACCAGCCCCGGCAGAAGCTTGGTAAAAAAGCGGTGCAGCGTGTTTCCGAAAACCAACAGGAACAGCGAAAGAATAATAACGCTAATAAATATCAGTGTATATAGAATCGAAACCGCGCGCCGCTTTATTCCTCCGGCGCCGTCACTCCCGTACGCCGAATTTAATCCGTTGGACAACGCATACATACCCTTTGAGGCGGTCCACAGCGTGAACAAAACGGTAATCGGTATAATTGCCGCGGCGGAGTATTCCCCGGCGGCGTTATATGCCTCCGTAAGCACGTTCCCCAATAAGGCGGGGAGCATATCCATGGCTTTCGACGCCAATGAAGCGTTCCCTTCCGGGAACGCTTTTATTATACCGAAAAGCAGAGCGCAAAACGGAAATAAGGATATGAACATATAAAAGGCGGCCTGTGACGAATAAACGCCGAGATGACGTTCCGACCATATATTTGAAAATCGTTTAAACGCCCTCCATATCGCTTTTATTGTTTTCATTGCAAATACGCCCCTTTGTGAAACGGTCTTTAAAAATCTATTTTTCCAGCAAATCCGCTTCTGTCGTATGAGCGGTTCTTTTACCGTAGAGAATGCGACGGGATATACGCGTCAGGACATACATCATAACCCCCGAAAGCGCGCAAATTAGCACGGTTACGGCAATTGATTTAAAGGAAAGAGCGGCTATTTCAAACCAGTTTCTGAGGAAAACCACTCCGCCGATAAACAGCAACGCGACGACAGCCATCAACGTTTTCCCAAGCTTGTTGGGAGGATAGCATATCGAGATAAGTACAAGATAAGATATAAACCCCGTTATAAAGAGCACCATGGTGGGTATATGCGTATGGTTAATATGTACCGACGCCCATGAAAGCCAGCCAACGGTGTCGATATGATCGGCGATGCTGTTAAGGCAGGCCGTTAGCGTGACCGCGGCGGTGATGGTCAGCCCTCCGGGCAAAGCCCTGAGTATAACGTTCCCGAAAAAGCTGCCTTTTATACGGTCTTTGTTCGGTTCGAGAGCCAGCACGACAGACGGAAATCCTATGCAGGCAAAGGATATCAGCGATTGTTGAATGGGTTGGAACGGATAAGGCTTATGGAGGAGGAGAAATAAAAACGCCATAAGCGCGGCATAAACCGTCTTTACAAGGAAGAAGGACGCAGAACGCTGTATATTGTTTATAGATCGTCTTCCTTCGGCGATAACCGCCGGAAGACAGCTGAAATCGGATCTTAAAAGCACAAGCTTGGATACATTCCTCGCCGCGTCGGTTCCGCTGCCCATTGCCACCGAGCAATCGGCTTCTTTCATGGCAAGCACATCGTTCACGCCGTCGCCCGTCATGGCGACGGTATGCTTTTTCTTTTTTAAAGCTAAAACCAAGAGCTTTTTCTGAAAAGGGGTAACCCTGCCGAACACGGTATATTCACAAGCGGCCTTTTTTAATTCCTTGTCGCTATTTATCTGCGAACAGTCTATATATCTTTCGGCATCCGGCACTCCCACACCGCGGGCTATTGCCGAAACCGTTACGGGATTATCCCCCGATATTATCTTGATCTTTACATCCTGTTCGGTAAGGTATCGGATAAGCTGTGCGGCTTCCCGCCTGATTTTATCGCGCAGCAGCACCAATGCCGCGGGTTTTAGATTGTTCGATAAAATGCCGTGCTCCATGCCGTCGGGTGACGTACAGAGCAGCAGCACGCGGTAATCGTCGGAATACCTGCGCACCTCCTCAAGCACCGCCGCGTTTTGCGGCATAATATACTCCGCGGCGCCTATGACGACACTGCCCTTTCCCTCAAGCACCGCTCCCGACCATTTTGTTTTTGATGAAAAGGGAACCTTTTTTATTGTTTTATAAGCGGGCGGATTCGGATAAGCCTCGCCTATCGCCTCCATGGTGGCGTTGTCCCCCTTTAATGAGTAAGCGAGTACGGAAAGCAATTCCTCACAGTTTACCGATTTATCCATCACCGCCAGCTTTTCGACATTCAGACAGCCTTCGGTGAGCGTTCCGGTTTTATCGAGACATACAACATCCACTCGGGCAAGCATTTCGACGCTGTATAAATCCTTAACGAGCACATTTTTCTTTGACAGCTTGACCACCGACAGGGCAAGCGCCGACGATGTAAGCAGCATAAGCCCCTGCGGAATCATTCCGAGGAGCGCCGCCGAGGTGTTTATGACCGCGCTGCGTACCGAGTCATGAATGGCGAGCTGGTCTATGAATAAGAAAACCCCGAGCGGGAAAATAACCATCGAAAGTAAGGTTATCACCCGTTTTAAGGAGGTCAGCAGCACGCTTTTACCCGCTTTTATTGTTTTTGCCGACTTGGAAATGGTGGAAATATAGCTTTGGTCGGCTATTTTATCGGCTTTCGCTCTGCATTCGCCGCTTGATATAAACGAACCCGCAAGCAGAGTGTCGCCCTTGCTTTTAAAAACCGCGTCGCTTTCGCCCGTTACAAAGGACTCGTTGGCTTCGCATTCTCCGGTCAGCACAATGCAGTCGACGTTAACCTGGTCGCCGGATTTATAGATAATGACATCATCGAGCACTATTTCACAGTCATCCTTTTTCGTCTCGGCTCCGTCCCTCACAACGACGGTCGGGGAACGGGAAAGGAACGACAGCTTGTCAACGGCTTTCTTCGCTCTGATTTCCTGAATGACACCTATAAGAACATTTGCCGTAATAACAATAATAAAGGTAAGGTTTTTGAAGGAATTTACCCATAACAGCGCTATAAAAATGACGATATTTACAAGATTGAACAGGGTCATCAAATGACCTATTACGATACGCGTTACGCTTTTGGTTTTTACGGTTGAATTATAATTTACATATCCCTCGCTGACGCGCAATTCAACCTGTGATGTGTTAAGCCCGGTTTCGGGAGACGGTGCGTATCTTTCGGCTTTTTTAAAATCTGCTTTCTTACGGATATGCTCTGACGCCATTTTTACACCTCAAATAATAC
>JAQVQF010000172.1 GCA_028701715.1 Eubacteriales bacterium
GCAGAGCTTGCCAAACACTTCATGGTCGATTACGACGAAACCGGCTCTATCGGCAAGCGTTACCGCCGCGAGGACGAAATAGGCACGCCGCTCTGCATCACCTACGACTTCGATTCGGAAACGGACGGCTGTGTAACGGTACGCGACAGGGATACCATGCGTCAGGTCAGAATAAAAACAGAAGATGTCAAAAAATATATTGAAGATAAAACAGCATATTAATATTGATTCACAAACATGCATAAAAAACGCAGCCGGAGCTTTATACCCCGGCTGTTTTATATTGTTAAACTGATTTGGATTATTCGGTCTTATCCTATTTATCGGTTTCGTCCGCGTCCTCAGGTACATCGGCATAATCGCTTTCATTTCTTTTCCTGCTTACGCAAACCACGGTTATAACCGCAATTATTAAAAGCAACGCCGCACCGCCGATTATTATATAAAGCATTTTACCTTCAAGCAGCCCGCTTTCTTCTTCCGAAGGAACCGGAAGCCTGCTTCGACCATTTCCGCTGCCGTTATCTTTTTCGGTTTTATCGTAAACGGCGGTAAAGGTTACATCCTTTGTAATAATCATATTTACTGTAAAACCGCTCCATTCCGCAAATTCGTACAGATAGTCATCATCCTCCTTGTCATTTAACATATATGTCTGATTCAAATCTCCGCTTATTATCGAAAGCACATCCACCACCTGAGTATCCAGAACGGTTCCGTCGTCATCCAAAAAGGTTATGGTACATGCAGTATACGCTTGTTCATAGGTTGCCATAAAATAGTAATCCCCGTCCAACAGCATACCCTCTTCAAGCGTTTTTATTTCTTCGCCGATTATATATATCCACCCGGTAAACTTATAAATTTCCGGGTATTGAGCGGCAATTTCCGGTTCCGCGGGCAGCTTTATAACCGAACCATATGAACCCTGGCTTTCAAATATCAGTGTTTCGTCGTTGTTATAAAAGGTGCATTTGTATACCTTGGATATTTTTTTATAAATCGCCGTAAATTTAACATTTCCGGTAACGACCATACCCTCCTCATAGCCTTCCCAGCTTTGAAAATCATAATAATATTGAAGATCTTCATAATCCATCTCTTCCCCGCTGACAAGGTAAAGAAGCTGGTTTTCGTATATTGATTCGTTGGCGAGAAAAACGCCGTCATCCCTGTAAAGGCTGATATTAAATTTCCGTAAAGCTATTTCATTGTTTTTGACACCTTTATACAATGCGTAGAAAACTCTATCCTGCGTCAGCTTTTCGTCTTGCGTAAATCCGTCCCATTCGAGAAAAGTATATGTATAGCCTGAATTATCGGAATATGTAGGCTTGCTCGAAGGTGCGGTGATCACCGTTCCGTAATCGGCGGTTTTTGTATAAAACGCCTTTCCGTCGTAGTTGATGAATTTATAGGTATACTGACGCGGTACTTTGCTTATTTTCATGGTAAAAATAATATCGTTGTCTATTGTCATTCCGGCGGTATAATTTTCCCATCCGTTATATGTATAAGTATATTGCTCGTCTGTCCAGGTAAGCGGATCCGGAACCGGAACGGAATCGAGGGTGTCGCCGGGATTGGCATAGAACACTGTTTTTTGATTCAAATACACAAACGTTATCTTAAGCTTGTTGGTTTTTTCATATACGGCTTTAAACTTAATGTTTTTTGTCAGCTTCATACATTCGGTATAGCCGTCCCAGTAAGCGAAGGAATAATTTGCCGTATCGGTTCCCGCTTTTTCGGGACTGCTTTCCGGAGGTATAATAAACGAACCCGATTCCCCGGAAACGCTCTTTAAAACCGCGCCGTTTTCATCGGTAAATTCATAGGTATATCGGTTGGTATAAACCGTATTAAAGACCGCGTCTCCGAAAACCGTCATTCCCGAAACGAAATAATCCCAATCCGACGTGTTGTATGAATCTTTTACCGGTGCCGATGATTCCGGAATTGTTTTCCCGTATTCAAGCTTATGAGTTTTTACGGTATTATTTCCATCCGTAAACTTAATCGTATATATTTCATTAAGCTTTATATCTGACGTAAAGCCCGTTGAAACAGAATATGCTTTTTCTGTTTTACAGTAAAGCCTGTCCGCGATTATATTTATTCCGTATATATATCCTCCGGTTGTCGAGGGCCTGTGAACCTCGGTAACGCCGCCCGACGAAGGATCATATTTAAATATCGCCTCAGGTGTATTATAATATATATAACCGTTGTTTTCGATAACACCGGAAAAGCATTCCGTATATACCTTGCTTTGTTCTCCCCATACCTTCCAGTTGCTTATTGTTATATTATTTACCACGGTGCTTTTTCCGGAGGAAAAATCATGGCTGTATATGTGACAGTCATATTGTGAACCGTTCTTTTCGGATTTTGAATAATACCATTTACCTCCTGCATATGCAAAACCGGAATATACATCCTTCCAATCGGCGGTATCATATGATGCGGAATTACATGAAACATCGCATTTAATATCACTGTATATGCTCTTTGCTTTTTCAGCGCTCATTAAAAAAGTATTCAGATGAATCATCCCGCAGCCCACACCCTCGCTGCCTTGAGCCGAATCGAAGTAATACCATTTACCGTTTATTTTAACCGCATTAAAAAAGTAAGCGCCAGAGTTTGCATATTCGACTTCTATTCCTAATTTTAAAAACAGACAATGCGCGAGCTTTGCGTATGCGAGCGAGGAACCTGTTTTATTTTTCATTAAATTATAAGCGTCATCATATACCGAATCCTTGTTATATATATATTCCCTTGTTAAATATTCAAATACAAACAATGCTTTTTCAAAATCGCTCCAGGCTTTATCGGACTGCGCAAGAATTGCGTTTTCGTATTTTTTGAAAGCGGTTTTCATGGAGGGAATTGAGCTTTTGGTGTACATATATGTCGGGCTTAATATGACAACCTTACCATTTCTGACGGCGGTATTGCCCTTTCCTTCAAAATAAAACAGCTGTGGGTTTTTCTTGACCACATCCGATATTATATCGTTTATCTCGCTTTCGTTAAACTGCGCATAATCGGAAAGGCCTATTTCGGTCGCAAGGTTTTCGATTCCGGCCTTAATTATCTCATAAACCATTATTTCGGCGTCATCCTTTGATATCTCTTCACCGCCGGCGGAGACTGTAAACGGTATCACCGCAAAAGAGAAAGCCAAAAAAATGATTGCCAACGCCAAAGACAAACGCTTTTGTAATTTCGCGACCATAACAATATTCTCCTTTATGTTTTAATTAGATTAAATATTTATCATACATTATGACTATTGTGCGTTTATTATAGCATATAAAGTAGTGAAAATCAATAAAATGTAAAATATTATGAACAAAAATATAAATCCGGACGAATTTTCTTCGTCCGGACTTATATTTGTCAGCGTATACGCTATCTTCCGCCGCCGCAGCAGCCGCCGCGATCCTCACGAGGGGGATCCGCGTACGGATAGAATTCTCCGAAGGGGAAGCTCATCTTCCCGAAAACGGAGCAGGGATCCGTGCAGCCGTGAGGTGTGGATTCCTTATCCGGCAGGCAGAAATTGCAGGCAGGGAGTACCAGCTGAACCAGACGCTCCATGCGTATGACGGTAAACATGCCGATGGTGACATATACTCTCTTCGAGCCGATATCGTCCATAAAATTGCCGTCGAAATAGTCCCTTATATCGTCGGGAATAGCGTCGGCCGTTATGCAGCAGATACCGAAAGGATGGCATCTCTCTTTTATCTTTACATCCAGACAAATGGGATCCGCCACTTCCACGGTTACGGTGGGGAGAGTCGGCTCTACTTTGCACTTCAAATCCTTGGGCGAAGGACAGAAGTTGTTGCGTTTGGGATCCGAGGTATAAACCGATACGTTCTTTTCGGAACCGTAAAGAATGATTTTCTTGTCGAAAACGGCAAGGCCCTTGACTATTTCCGATTTGCCCATGCACAGGCAGACTTCAAGGGTCACGCAGAAATAGAAACGGATGATTACCTGATAAAATCCCTTGTTGAACGGGATAGGATCAAGACTGATATGGGTATTGATAACTTCGACACCTTTGCAGCGGATAGCGGTGGCTCTGTCAACTATCTCCTGATAGCAATCGCAGAAATGGACTCTGATGTCCTCCAGACAATCCTTATCTTTCGCGAAGTCGAATATCTTGTTCACGCTAATGCAGCAAAGCGGGTCGGAGGGCTTCCCGCAAAAAGGGCGGGGCGGGATTTTGTCAACCATATATATTCCTCCTAAGTATAATGTGCGGAAAATTCCTCTTCCTTGTAACAGGTTATGCCGCAGTATTGAAAATGTGAAAATTTTGTAGAAAGAAAGGATATACGGAAATTATTAAAGCTTTAATAACAATAATGCGGCATAACGGTTATCCCGCAGTATTGAAAATGTGAAAATTTTGTAGAAA
>JAQVQF010000173.1 GCA_028701715.1 Eubacteriales bacterium
CCGTTCCTTCCGATTTATTTATTGTTTCGGCACCCGCGAATTTAATAAAATACCTTTTACCCGCTCTCTCTACACCAAAGCACAAATTACCCGATGATTGCTTATCAAATACTCTAAACACCCTGCCATATTTATGTATAAAGCTCAAATCAAAAGGCTTTTGTAATTTTATTTCTTCTCCGTTTAGATATTGTATAACCATATTCATATCCAAGCCTTAAGCTTTTTTGCCGATATAGCAATTTTAGCCGGGCTCGAGCCTTCCTATTTGTAAAATATTATTTTCGTTATTTTGTTTTATCAAAGGTTAACGGTTTTGGTGGCAATGTTTTCGCAAAACGCTCTGTCATGTTCCGCGAACAGAATTGTCGGTTTGTATTCCAGCAGCAGGTTTTCAATTTGTATTCGGGATATTACATCAATATAATTCAAAGGTTCGTCCCAAATCAACAAATGCTTTTTTTCGCACAGGCTTTTTGCAATTAAAACTTTTTTCTTTTGACCGCCGCTGAAATTGCCTATATCTTTTTCAAATTGTATTCTTGAAAAATCCAATTTTCTTAAAATCGCCATAAAAAGGCTTACATCAATATGATATTCTTTCGCAAAATCGGACAAATCTCCTTTCAGATATGAGGTATCTTGCGAAACATAGGATATTTGCAACCCTGAACCGATTTTTATCTCTCCGGTATGCGGAATATCCTGCCCGCAAATAAGCTTAATAATACTTGACTTTCCGCTTCCGTTCCTGCCCGAAAGTAAAACGCGGTCGCCTTCATTTATAACAAAGGATACTTTCCCGCACACAGTATTATCACCGTAACTGATGCTTACCTTATCAAGAAAAACCAATTGAGATGTATGATATGGTAATCGAGAAAGCTTCAGCTCCTCGGCGGCTTCAAGATTTTTCAGGAGCTTTGATTTTTCTTCGACAGCTGTTTCCTGACGTTTTTCAAGCGCTTTTGAACACTTCATCGCTTTTTTTGATTTAGCGCCTTCAAAAGCCCGTCTGTTTAAGCTTTTTTCGGTTTTTCTCGGGTCAAAGCCGATTTTTCGGCTTTCGGCTGTATTAGACCACAACGCTTTTTCTCTTGCGGTTTCCCGGAGCCTTTTAACTTCCTTTTTAAGCTTTTCGTTTTCTGCAAGCTCAAATTTATCTCTGCGGTCTTTATTTATGAACCATGACGAGAAATTCCCACGTTCGATTTCGATATTGCTTTTATTTATCGAAAGTATATGATCAACGCATTCATCCAAAAAGCAACGGTCATGGGAAACCAAAATAAATCCCGATTTACTCTTTAAATATTCGCTCACGATTTTTCTTCCGTAAATATCGAGATGATTTGTAGGCTCGTCTATAAGCAAAAAGCTGTTTTCTCTTAAAAACAAAGCCGCAAGCAATACTTTTGTCTGTTCTCCGTTTGAAAGCGTTCCGAAGGGACGATACATTACATCTTCCGACACTTGCATTAGGCTCAGCTCTCTCAACAGCTCCCAGCCTTTATAATCAGAGCATATGCTGTTAACCGCATTTATGGTTTTCATTTTTTTATCAACGATTTCAAACGGAAAATATTCAAACAGGACGGAAGCGGAGATGCTTCCGTTATATTCGTATTTACCGAGTAAAAGATTTAGAAAGGTGGTTTTGCCTCTTCCGTTTCTGCCCGTAAATCCAAGCTTCCAATTTGTGTCTATCTGAAAGCTGACATTTTCGAATATATTATCATAGCTGCCCGGATAAGCAAAGGTTAAGTTATTTATATTTATTAATGACATGCTTTGTCCTCCTGTAAAATTTAAGCGGTTGCAGGAAAGCGGATTCCTGCAACCACTACACGGTAAACAGAGCTTATCATAACATAAGACCGCCACAGTAGGATTTCAAAAACGCACACCTTCCCGCCCGGGCATAACAAAGCTGCGGCACACACCGCTTAAAGCTCTGTTATACTAATAAATCAGCAAGAGGCATTGCGCATTTTCCCAACTCCAATAACAGTTTTTTTCATATTACCATACAATTAAAGTTAAATCAATACTATTGTTTATATATATAAGAATAACACAATTAAAGTGCCAAATAATGCGCTTTTTATCGTTTTGGCTTTGCATTTCAATACATTAGAAATATTTTTTAAAAAAGCTGTAGCATATTTTATATCTTTGTGTTAAAATACGGTGATTTATAAGAAACGGTATGGAATAAAATGGGCAATTCGATTGTTTTTATCGACAGCGAAATCGGTATTGACGATAAAAAAATATGTGATTTAGGCGCGGTACGCAGTGATCAAAACACATTTCACGGCGTGTCCGTTAATGATTTTTGCTCTTTTACAGCCATGTCCGAATACCTTTGCGGGCATAACATTATCGATCATGATATGAAATATTTAAAGCCCCATATAAACATCGGCATATCCCATAAATATATCGATACCTTATATCTTTCCCCGTTGCTTTTTCCCAAAAGGCCCTATCACGCTTTATTGAAGGACGATAAGCTCCAATCGGAGGAGCTTAACAATCCGTTAAACGACGCAATTAAGGCCCAAAAGCTCTTTTATGATGAAATGAACGCCTTTCATGCGCTGTCTTCGCAAAGAAAAAACATATACCTTTGTCTGTTATATAATTCCGAAAAATTTCAGGGCTTTTTTGATTTTATAGAATTAACGCCTTACAATTACAATGCGGAAAAGCTCATTGCCGCCGAATTCAAAGGGAAAATATGCGCGGCTGCGGATATTTTACTTTTAATCAGGCGTTGTCCGGTGGAGCTGGCGTATGCGCTTGCTTTAATAGGCAGCGACGATTATCATTCCGTAACACCGCGTTGGCTGCAGAAACGCTTTCCGTATATAGAAAATGTCATTAAGTTTCTATGCAATACTCCGTGCGGCGCCGGCTGCGGCTATTGCTCGGATAAGCTTAATATCCATAAAGAGTTGAAAACGATTTTCGGATACGACAGCTTCCGCACATATAACGGCGAACCTTTGCAGGAAAGGGCAGCCCGTGCGGCGGTTGACGGCAAATCCCTGCTTGCGGTCTTCCCTACCGGAGGGGGCAAGTCCGTCACATTCCAATTGCCCGCGCTGATGGCGGGCAAAGCGGTGCACGGCTTAACGGTTATCATTTCCCCGCTTCAGGCTCTTATGAAAGACCAGGTGGATAACCTGAATGAAAAGGGTATCGTGGATGCCGTAACGGTTAACGGCTTGCTCAGTCCGATCGAACGTTCGAACGCATATGAATGCGTTTACAACGGCACGGCGACACTTTTATATATTTCTCCGGAACAGCTGCGGTCAAAAACAATCGAAAGCATGCTGATGTCCCGCAATATCGTTCGCTTTGTTATTGACGAGGCGCATTGTTTTTCCGCATGGGGACATGATTTCCGCGTCGATTATCTGTATATCGGCGACTTTATTTATAAATTACAGCAAAAAAAGAAGGATAAAAAGCCCATACCTGTTTCCTGCTTTACCGCAACCGCAAAGCAAAAGGTCATCAGCGATATATGCGACTATTTCAAACGCAAGCTGGATATCGAGCTTGAGCTGTTCGCTTCCTCCGCCGCGCGCGAAAATCTTAAATATGTCGTGCTTTATAAGGAAACCGAGGAGGACAAGTATCAATCGCTGCGTTTATTGTTGGAACAAAAAAACTGCCCCACCATTATATATGTTTCCCGTACAAAGCGTACGCATGATTTGGCTCAAAGATTGACCGGTGACGGCTTCCCCGCCAGACCCTTTAACGGCAAGATGAATTCCGGCGAAAAAATCGCCAATCAAGAGGCCTTTATAAATAACGAGGTTATGGTTATGGTGGCGACCTCGGCTTTCGGCATGGGTGTCGATAAAAAGGATGTACGGCTGGTGATTCATTATGATATTTCCGATTCGCTGGAAAATTATATTCAGGAATCCGGCCGTGCCGGGCGTGATCCCGCCCATAACGCCGAATGCTATGTATTATACGGCGACAGCGACTTAGACAAGCATTTTATATTGTTAAACCAATCAAAGCTCAGCCTGAGTGAAATCCAGCAGGTGTGGAAGGCGATTAAGGATTTTACAAAGCTCCGCCCTTATGTTTGCTGCTCACCGCTGGAAATAGCGCGGCAAGCCGGTTGGGATGAATCTGTTAACGAAGTGGAAATGAGGGTAAAAAACGCTGTCGCCGCATTGGAAAACGCGGGATATATAGAGCGCGGGTATAATATACCCCATATTTATGCCACCAGCATACTTGCCAAAAATATGCAGGAGGCTGTTTTTCATATAGACCGCTCAACGCTTTTTTCCGAATCTCAAAAGCTGGATGCCAAAAGAATAATAAAATCATTGATATCAAGCCGCAGCATAGCCAAGGCGGGAAATGACGATGCCGAATCAAGGGTGGATTATCT
>JAQVQF010000174.1 GCA_028701715.1 Eubacteriales bacterium
ATCAAGGCGATATGCCTTAAAACAAATGATTTTCGCTCGATATCAGCGGTTCTCACCGCGCTTTTTCAAAAAAGACGCTTGAATTGTATTATACCTGTCTGGAAATCAGTTTTTTAGAGGTTACCTTTATATAAAAGCTCTTGACAAATAAAAACTTTATGCTACAATGTTCATGCAAACAACGGATGTTTTCCGGTTGATGCAATATGACCGCTTTCGATATTTTCGGAAGATACGCCCATACGGACAGGCTGGTCAAATGCCGCGGGTGGCGACAGGCCACATTATTGATTGAGTTAAAAGCTCAAATTTTATAAGTTGATTACTTTATAATCAGTGCGTCAGAGCACACACTTGTGAAACGGTCAATAAGGGAAGCATTCGGTATTGCAGACTCTGGAACAGAAAGCATCGTGATGTTTATATGCCGTCTTGGAATACGCATGCGCGGAAGCGGCGGCGTTATTCCATGGATTTATTGATATTTTGGCAGGTGAGCGCGAAAACGCCCCCTGCTTTTTTTATGCGATTGTAATCCACCACAGTTGAGGTTTCGCGCGTTTATCACGCTCTCTACGCGCGGACACGCTTTGCGTGTCTTTAAAGGAATTTTTTCACCGGGAAACCCGGCGAAAAAACAGATTTTATTATTAAAGAACGATATATATAATTTTCTTTTTATTATATTTATACGGAGAAAAACATGAATCTTGAAAAACAGAAAAACGCGCCGATCTACGACGCGCTTGTAAAATTCAGACGTCAGCGCGTCGTTCCCTTCGATGTCCCGGGTCATAAACGCGGACGCGGCAATCCGGAGCTTGTCGATTTCTTGGGCGAAAAGTGCGTGGGTATCGATGTAAATTCCATGAAGCCGCTCGACAATCTATGCCATCCGATGTCGGTGATAATGGAAGCGGAGGAGCTGGCGGCGGACGCTTTCGGCGCGGAGCACGCCTTCTTCATGGTAGGCGGAACCACATCCGCCGTGCAGAGCATGATTCTTTCGGTCTGCAAGGCGGGAGATAAAATTATTATGCCGCGCAACGTGCATAAGAGCGTTATAAACGCCCTTGTTCTCTGCGGAGCCACGCCGATATACGTCAACCCGGAGGTGAACGAGAGGATAGGAATATCCCTCGGCATGGAGCTTTCGCAGGTTGAAAAGGCGATTTTCGAAAATCCCGACGCGGTCGCCGTGCTTATAAACAACCCGACATATTACGGAATATGCTCCGACCTTGCCGCCATTGTAAAAGCCGCTCATTCGCACGGGATGAAGGCGCTGGTAGACGAGGCGCACGGCACGCATTTTTATTTCGGCAACAGCTTCCCCGTCACCGCGATGGCGGCAAACGCCGACATGGCGGCGGTTTCCATGCACAAATCGGGCGGCAGCCTGACGCAAAGCTCGCTGCTTCTCACCGGGAACGGTATCAACGCCAATTATGTTGCACAAATAATAAATCTGACCCAAACGACAAGCGCGTCGTACCTGCTTATGTCCAGTCTTGACATTTCAAGACGCAATCTCGCCCTGCGCGGCGAAGCCTCCTTTGTCAAGGTTTCCGAAATGGCGTCATACGCGAGGGATGAAATAAATTCCATAGGCGGCTATTACGCCTACGGACAGGAGCTTTGCAACGGTTCGAGCATATTCGCCTACGATGTCACCAAGCTTTCGGTTTACACACGTGAGATCGGGCTGGCGGGCATTGAGGTATATGACCTGCTGCGCGACGAATACGACATTCAGATAGAGTTCGGCGACGTCGGGAACATCCTTGCCTACATCTCCATAGGCGACCGTATTCAGGACATAGAGCGGCTTGTCGGCGCGCTGGCGGATATCAAGCGCCTTTACGGAAAGAATAACAGCGGGATGCTCAATCTCGAATACATTCCTCCGGTGGTCGTAAACACACCGCAGCACGCGTTTTATTCCGATAAGGAATCCCTTCCCTTGGAAAAAACAAGCGGCAGAATTTCGGGAGAATTTGTGATGTCCTATCCTCCCGGAATACCCATAGTCGCCCCGGGCGAAATTATTACCGACGATATAATAGCATATATCCTTTACGCTAAGGAAAAGGGCTGCTCTATGCAGGGCTCGGAGGATCCGTATATTAATAATTTGAAGGTACTGAAGGAGAGCTTATAAATGGAATTTTGGTTTTCCGAGCTTCATACGGACAACGTAAAAATGTCGATACGCGTCAACAAGCATCTTTTCAGCGGAAAGAGCGATTTTCAGCGTATAGACGTTTTTGAATCCCCCGAATTCGGGCGTTTCATAACAAGCGACGGCAGCGTTATCTTCTCCGAAAAGGATGAATTCACCTACGACGAAATGATAGTCCATGTACCCATGGCGGTGCATCCCAATGTCCGCAAGGTGCTCGTCATAGGCGGCGGTGACGGCGGCGTGGCGCGCGAACTGTCATACTATGACGAAATAGAGGTCATAGACGTGGTCGAACCCGACGAGATGTTCGTCGAGGTATGCGGACGCTTCTTCCCGGACAACGCCAAGGGGCTTGAGGACAAGCGCGTGAGCATATATTATCAGGACGGACTGCGCTTTCTCCGCACGCCGCTTAACGAATACGACCTTATCATAAACGATTCCACCGACCCTTTCGGTCATACCGCGGGGCTTTTTACAAAGGAATTTTACGGCAACTGTTATAAGGCTCTGAAGGGTGACGGAATCATGGTCTATCAGCACGGCAGTCCGTTCTACGACGAGGACGAGGAAGCCTGCCGCGCCATGCACCGCAGGGCATTCCGCTGCTTCCCCGTAAGCCGCGTTTATCAGGCGCATATACCCACCTGCCCTTCGGGATATTGGCTGTTCGGCTTCGCGTCGAAAAAGTATCATCCCGTGACCGATTTCAACCCCAAGCGCTGGAAGGAACGCGGTATTAAGACATGGTATTATACGGCAAACCTTCATACCGGAGCTTTCATGTTGCCTAAGTATGTTGAAGATTTGCTTGAGGACGCTGAAAAAATGCTTTAATTTTTAGTAAAACACAATATGTATACTGTAGGGGCGGATATTATCCGCCCGAACCATAAAAATTAGATATTATATTTAAATTTGACAACGGATGAAAATACGGCGGGCGGATGGTATCCGCCCCTACGATGTTAAAATTCATCATTGTTATTTAATGAATGTAAGGGGAGGACAAAAAATGAGCAAGCTATTGATAATCGGCTGCGGGGGCGTCGCGTCCGTGGCTGTCCATAAATGCTGCCGTAACAGCGGCATATTTACCGAAATCTGCATAGCCAGCAGGACAAAATCCAAATGCGACGCGTTGAAGGCAAAGCTTGAGGGCACGACCGCCACAATAATCACCACCGCCAAGGTGGACGCCGACAGCAAGGACGAGCTGGTGTCCCTGATAAAAGCATACAAGCCCAAGGCGGTATTGAACCTTGCGCTGCCATATCAGGACCTCACCGTAATGGACGCCTGCCTTGAAACGAAAACGGATTATATCGATACCGCCAACTACGAAGCGGAAAATACCGAGGATCCCGAATGGCGCAGGATATACGAAAAACGCTGCAAGGAAGCGGGGTTTACCGCTTATTTCGATTATTCCTGGCAGTGGGCGTACCGCGAAAGATATGAAAAAGCCGGGATAACCGCCCTGCTCGGGACAGGCTTTGATCCCGGCGTGACAAGCGTGTTTTCGGCGTACGCGCTCAAGCATTACTTTGACGAAATTGATTATATAGATATTCTCGACTGCAACGGCGGCGATCACGGTTATCCTTTCGCCACCAACTTCAACCCCGAAATTAACCTGCGCGAGGTTTCCGCCAACGGCTCCTACTGGGAAAACGGACGCTGGGTTGAAACCGCGCCTATGGAAATAAAGCGCGTTTACGACTTCCCCGAGGTAGGTGTTAAGGATATGTATCTGCTCCATCATGAGGAAATAGAGTCGCTTGCCGCCAATATACCCGGAGTGAAGCGTATAAGATTCTTTATGACCTTCGGTCAGAGCTATCTTACGCACATGAAATGCCTTGAAAACGTCGGTATGCTTTCCACTGCTCCGATTATGTATGAAGGACGCGAAATAGTACCAATAAAGTTTCTCAAAGCACTGCTCCCCGATCCGGCATCGCTTGGCAGCCGCACCAAGGGGAAAACCAATATAGGCTGTATCTTCACCGGCAGAAAAGACGGCAAAGAAAAAACAATATATATTTATAATGTATGCGATCATCAGGAATGCTACAGGGAAGTCGGCTCGCAGGCCATATCCTACACCACGGGCGTACCCGCTATGATAGGCGCGGCGATGGTGGTATCCGGCATATGGAATAAAAAAGGCATCCACACAGTGGAGGAATTCGATCCCGATCCGGTTATGGATGCGCTCAATAAATTCGGTCTGCC
>JAQVQF010000175.1 GCA_028701715.1 Eubacteriales bacterium
GCGACGAGGGCGAGGATAAAATGCTCCTCGGTGCGAAGCGCGAAAAGAAATCCGTCCTTGAAATAGCGGCCTTTTATACGGAAGCCTTTTTCAAGGACTGCGAAAAGCTTAATATAAAGAAACCCGAAACCGTTGTGCCCGCAACCTCCCGCGTGGATGATTTTATTGCTATGATACAGGCACTCGCGGACAAGGGCTACGCTTACGAAGCGGGCGGAAACGTGTATTTCGATACCTCTAAGCTTGAAGAATATTATGTTTTCAGCAAGCATAACGCGGAAGATCTTGAAATCGGTGTCCGCGAGGGCGTGGAGGGCGACGAAAACAAACGCAATAAAAATGATTTTGTTCTTTGGTTTACAAAGTCGAAATTCGATTCCCAAGAGCTGAAATGGGATTCGCCGTGGGGTGTCGGCTATCCCGGTTGGCACATCGAATGCTCCGCCATAAGCGTAAAGGAGCTGGGCGCTCATCTTGACATTCACTGCGGCGGTATAGACAACGCGTTCCCCCATCATACCAATGAAATTGCCCAGTCGGAAGCCTATCTCGGCGGGCATTGGTGCGATTTTTGGTTTCATGTAAGGCATCTTTACAATGAAACAGGCAAGATGTCAAAATCCAAGGGCGAATTCCTTACCGTTTCTTTCCTTGAGGAAAAGGGCTACGATCCCATTGCCTATCGTTATTTCTGTCTTATGTCCCATTACAGAAAGGTGCTTGTTTTTTCATGGGAAGCCTTTGAAAATGCCAACGGCTCGTTTAACAAGCTTATCACCGGTATAGCGAAGCTTATCGCGCGTATAACGCAGCTTAAAGGCGGAGACAGCTTTGATGAGGATGCGTTTGAAAAGCACGACAACGCTTTCAGAGAAGCTCTCGACGGCGACCTCAACACATCGCTTGCGATAACCTGTCTGTACGACGTTCTCAAATCGGAAACCGACGACGCCACAAAGCTAAGGCTGATTGATTCTTTTGACAAGGTATTGTCCCTCGACCTGATTAAAAAGGCGTCGGAATTTAATGAAAAAGCAGGATATAGAGAAGATACCGAGGAATCCGCGGAAATAGACGCGCTTGTCGCAAAACGCGCGGAAGCGAAGAAGGCTAAAAATTTCGCGCTGGCGGACGAAATCAGAAGCAAGCTTAACGGCATGGGTATCATATTGGAAGATACCGCTCAGGGTACCAGGTGGAAACGCGTATGAACGACGAACGCACAGCCGACAGGCAGGGAAGAGAAATAACGCCAAACGAAACCTCGCCGCTTGTGCTGGCGTATCTCGGCGACGCATATTTTGAGCTGCTGACAAGGGAACGCATTATCGCGGAATGCGACTGCGGCGTTTCCGAGCTGTCGCAAAAAGCTATGGATTATGTAACGGCGCTTTCACAGTCCGCGGCCTGCGAAAAACTCCTTCCCGCGCTGACTCCGGAAGAGGAAGCGGCTTTTAAGCGAGGCAGAAACGCAAAATCCAATCATAACCCGCGTTCCGCTCCGGTGATAGATTACCGCAGAGCGACCGGGCTTGAAGCGCTTTTCGGCTGGCTTTATGTCAGGGGAGAGCATGAGCGTGCAAGACGGCTTTTTAATATCTGTTTTCCCGAAAATAAAGAGTGATTATCCGCACACGGTTAAAATCAACAAACGAAAGGTAGGTGTAAACCCGCGTTTTCTTACATTATAATATGTATGACATTCGGCGCGGGCGCAATATGACTGAACTTACCCCAAAAGAAAAGCGAATATACGAATATGTAGAAAACACCATCGAAAATGAAGGCTATGCCCCCACCGTGCGCGATATATGCTCAGCCTTGGGCATAAAGTCCACGTCAACCGCGCACCTTTATCTCCGCAAGCTTGACGAGAAGGGCTATATTAAGAAATACGACGGCAAATCGAGAGCGGTATCCCTTGAGCGTTCCAAATACGGCGACAAGGAAAAAACCCTGCGTGTTCCGCTGCTGGGCAAGGTGACCGCCGGAATTCCCATAACCGCCGTACAGAATTACGAAGGCTATGTTGATTTTCCCGTCAGCATGACGCGCAACGCGTCGAGCCTTTTCGCTTTACGCGTTTACGGCGAAAGCATGAAGGACGCCGGCATACTCGACGGGGATATAGTTGTGGTGGAAGGCAGGCAATATGCCGACAACGGCGAAATCGTCGTCGCGATGATAGAGGACGAGGCGACGGTAAAGAGATTCTTCCGTGAAAAGGACAATATCCGTCTTCAGCCTGAAAACACAAGCATGAAGCCGATTTATTCCAAAAATGTCACCGTTTTGGGTAAAGTGATTGCTAATTTCAGGTTTTACTGATACGATTTTTTCCCTTTCGCATATTTAAATTTTTATAAAATTATGCTTGACAAAGCCGCCCTGTTGTGGTATTCTTATCGGGCGGCTAAAAATGATCCACTAGCTCAGACGGTAGAGCACATGACTTTTAATCATGGTGTCCGGGGTTCAATTCCCCGGTGGATCACCAAAAACTCATGAATTTATATGGTTCATGAGTTTTTTTACGCGTAAAAAATATAAAAAAGGCTCCTTGACGGAACCCTCTTTTTTACTTACTTTTTGAATTTATCAAAGAATTTTTGCTTTTTTTCGTAATTTTTACCCGTGCAGGCGTCGTTGAATTTTTTAAGCGCGTCCTTTTGCTTTTGGTTAAGATTTTTAGGAACTTCCACGACGACCGTAACGTATAAATCGCCTTTTTTATCGGAATTGATGTATTTGACCCCTTTTCCGCGGAGAGAGAAGATCGTACCGGGCTGAGTACCCTCCGGGACGGCGAATTCACTGCTGCCCTCAAGCGTCGGGACGGTCACCTTGGCGCCCAGCGCCGCTTCCGAAAAGGTAACGGGAAGTTCGCAGAAAAGGTCATATTCCTTACGTACGAAAAAGCCGTGCTGCTTAACGTTTATAACGATTATCAGATCTCCGTTCTGACCGCCGTTCGTGCCTGCGTTGCCCTGATTGCGGAGAGAAATGCGTTCGCCGTCATTGATGCCGGCGGGTGTGTTGAATTCAAGGGTTTTCTTTTTGCGTACCCTTCCTTCGCCCTTGCATTCGGGACAGTGATTTTTTATCTTCTTACCGGTACCGCGGCAGTCGGAGCATATGCGGGTGGTCTGCATCATGCCGAGCATGGTGCGCTGAGCCGTTTTAACGGAACCGGTGCCGTGACAGGTGGGACAGGTTTCGGGTTGCGTGCCGGGAGCGCAGCCGCTTCCGCCGCAGGCGGAGCACTTTTCTATGCGGTTGTACGTTACCTCCTTGCGGCAGCCGAACGCGGCTTCCTCAAAGGATATCGTAAGCTCCATGCCTATATCCTCGCCGTGCTGCGCGCCGGCGCGCTGAGAGCGGGAACCGAAGCCTCCGCCGAAAAACGAACCGAAAATGTCGCCGATATCGAAATCCATACCGGACATGTCAAAGCCGCCCATGCCGTTGGGATCTATGCCCGCGTGACCGTACTGGTCGTAAGCGGCGCGTTTTTCCGCGTCGGACAGAACGGAATAGGCTTCGTTTATTTCCTTGAATTTTACCTCGGCGGATTTATCGCCCGGATTCGCGTCCGGATGATATTTTTTTGCCAAGGTGCGGAACGACTTTTTTATATCGTCATCCGAAGCGTTCTTTGCTATTCCGAGCACCTCGTAATAATCTCTTTTGTCTGCCATGAAACCACCTTTTCAAGTATCAACTTGTAAGCGGAGCCGAAGCCCCGCTTATAACTGTTATTCTAAAACCAAAGTTGGATTTTACTTCTTAGGTCTTAAGTTTTATCCGTGAAATCGGCGTCATACACACCGTCGCCGCCGGAATTCCCCGCGTCGCCGCCCATGCCGTCGCCAGGGTTGCCCGGGTTACCTGAATTACCCATGTTTGCGCCGCCCTGATTGCCGTATAATTTTTCCGATATGGCGTAAAAGGATTTTTCAAGCGCTTCGGTATCGGCCTTGATCGCGTCGGTGTCGCCGCTCTTAACGGTTTCGCGCAGCTTTGCGACAGCTTCGTTCACGGGCGCTTTGTCGGTTTCCGTAACCTTGTCGCCGAGATCCGTCAGCATTTTTTCCGCTCTGTAAACGGCGTTTTCCGCGTTGTTCTTCACTTCTATCGTTTCGCGTTGCTTTTTATCCTCGCCGGCGTGCATTTCGGCGTCTCTGACGGCTTTTTCGATATCGTTCTTGGACATATTGCCGGAAGACTGAATGGTTATATGCTGTTCCTTTCCCGTGCCCTTGTCCTTGGCGGAAACCTTAACTATGCCGTTGGCGTCGATGTCGAAGGTGACCTCTATCTGGGGAATACCTCTGGGCGCGGGGGTGATACCGTCGAGTATGAATCTGCCGAGAGAGGTATTGTAGGCCGCCATTTCGCGTTCGCCCTGGAGAACGTGTA
>JAQVQF010000176.1 GCA_028701715.1 Eubacteriales bacterium
ATTTTTTACAGGGCTTTTTAACTGTTCTGATGTTAATTTTCTATTCCATAAGCGGCGATAACCTTGTCAAGGTCCAGCTGAGCCGCGTCGGCTATCGCTTCATAGCTTGATGTGAATGCTCCGCTTGCAGATTTCATTAAATCCTGAAGCATTATCGGCAGGCTTGTTCCGCTGGAAGAACCGATGTTATATATTATTCCTATATCGCATCCGCGGGTGTTGAAAATGAGCTGGAGCATATCTATCGAATCCTCGTCTCTTGCCTTTTGATACTTTAGAGTCCGCTGCTCATATTCAAAAGCGATTGTTTTTACGGAATAATAGCCCATTACGTCGAGCACCGCGCCCGCAAAATACGCTTCCTCCTCCGTAAGTGTGGTGGGAATCGCAAAGGCGTTGCCCGTCCAGGGATTTATAAGCGAAAAATAGGAATTTTGCTCCTCGTTATACTTGGGGGTCGGCAGCACGCCGAAATCGTCGTCCATAGCGGCAAAATAATGCATAAACGCCATATTATCGCTGAAGAACAGCACTCGTCCTTCGATAAACGCCTTACCGGTGCAATCATAGGTAGGCGTATTGGAATCTTTAAAGTAATCGTTTGCCGATATATAATGATTATTATCGCGGAACATGGTATACATTTTTTCCGCAACGTCTACGGAACGTGAATTATACATGGAAAGCTCAAGCGTTCCGTCGGCCTTCGCGGATACTATCCGTTCACCCGACGCAAAGAAAAAGTTCCAGGTGTCGTCCGCCTGACCGGCCCAGCCCACCAAATCGTTATAATCGATGGTGCCGTTGTCGTCTGTATCCATACTCAGCTTCTTGGCGTATTCGTATGCTTTGTCAAAGGTCCATTTGCCGTCACGCACGAGCTGATACAGGTCGGCTGCATCAATGCCGTTGTTTTCCGCAAGGCTTTTATTGAAATAAACAACGGGAGTAGCGTTTTTGTTGGTTATTCCTATATCACCCAAGGTGAAATAAAGACAATTGTTGATGGTCATGGAATCGTTGAAGGACTGATCCCACCATTCGTTTTCGGTGTTTAATGAAGGAATTTCCTTCAAATTCCAAAAGTTGCCCTCGGCCGCTAAAGTACCGCAGTCATATATGGAGGGAGCGCAGACGTCAAAGGTATGATCGCTGCCGGCAATCTCCTGTCTTATATAAGTGAGCATCTGACCGCCGACGCGTCCCGAATCCACTTTCCGTTCTTTTATCTTTACGTTAAGCAGCGATTCTGTTTGATTGTTTCTTTCGGCTATGGCTTCGTTTACCGCAAGGGTAAGCCAGCTTTTGCTGTCTTCGGTAAGTGTGTTGGGTAAAATTTCCGAAATAGAGTCGGTTCCGCCTATGGTGAGCACGATAAATTCGGCGCCGCCGAAATCCTTGATAACTATGTCCGGCTCGCTGGTGTCGTCTGTCGAGGATTCGTCGGTATTGTCGCTTACGGTCGATGAATTATCCGCGCTCGCCGCTTCGGAGGAGGAATTGTTGTCGCCGCTTTCCGTACAGGCAGCCATTACCGTCATGCACACGACTAAAATAAAAACGATTAAAAGGCATGTAAGCTTTCTCATGGGTTTTTCCTTTCGAGTATGTTTATGTTTATATTTATATTTATTGTAACTGCATTAAAAGGTACATAATGAGATAAAGAATGCCGAAAAATAATATGATTTTCGGTATTATCATCTTTTTTTTGCGTTCGTTTATACGCTCCTGTTCGGCCAAATTCTGTATTACTTTCTCGTAATCCTTAATTTTCTTTTGAATTTCCTCATCGGTTTCGGGCTTTTTGTATGCTTTAAATTTGGTTTTATTGCGAAGCAGCACGTCGCTTTCCCGTTTGAGCTGTATAACCGTATCTTCAAGCTTATCGTCGGTAAGGTTTTCCATTTGCCAGTCGCGGTCGCGTTTGCAAACGCGGCATTTATCGTCGGCGGTAAGATTTTTATATCCGCAGCAGCAAAGCCAGGCGGATTCGGTTTTCTGGGGTATTACCTTTGTGGGATGATACTGCTCCGCCTGCTCATAAATATTGACCTTTGAAAACGCATACTTTTTTTCGTCGTCCAGCTCGCTGAAACGCCGACATTTATTTGCCACGATGATATTAAGCTTTTCATCGGTGCCGTTACCGTACTTCACGCCTGTTATTTCCAGCTCGATTTTTTTAAAATATGTTTCGGGAATTTTTATATATGTAGCTTTGCCGAACGATTCGAATATATCAATGACCTTGGATTCGTTCCTTCCCTCAAAGAGCCATTCGAACAGCTTCGGTTGTTTTTCCGTAACCCGATTGCGTATGCCGAAGGTCAGGTTGTCATAGGAATAATTAAAAGGCAGCTTTAAATAAGGCACGTTCATGTCCTGATACAAAAATAGCCTTATATCCAAGCTCCTTATGTTTTTTTGCGAAAGATTCTGAAAGGTGAATACAACAAATATTTCGTTAGTTTCGATATCCGACACCACATAGCCTTCCAGTACCTGAACCGGAGAGCGTTCTATTATCGCGGAAAAATCAAAATGCTCGACCGCTCTCAATAATCTGCGGCGGTCCTTTTGGATTTGCTTTTTTTGTTTGAAGCTGTACTGCGTTGCTTCGGCTTTCGTTTTTATCACCTCTTGATAAACAATGCGGGTTGTTTTATATGTAAAATTAAAAAATATCCTCCGGTTTATTCAAATAACCCTTAACCGTATAGGCGTCAATTCTTTCGAAGGGTTTGTTGTCATATGAATTTAATCTTGCGGATTCGGCATATTCTATTCTTTTATATCTGATCTCATATTCGAAAGGACTTTCTATAACATAGGGTTTAAACGATTCGATATTTTCCGCGGCTTTTTTGACTTCCGTATATATCTCGTCGCAGACCGCCGCGGGGTGCTTTGATACGCAGCTGTTCCAGGCAAGTCCGGTTTTGGTTATTACCGCGGGTATTTCGCCGAAGCTTTTACGCGCCTGAGCGACGCATATGTCGTCGGAGGATACGAAAATAACTGGCACGCCGTTATTGCCGGCTATGGCACCGTCTATCTGCATTTCGCCCGCTTCATCGCCGTTTATTTTCTGATATTGAAACGTGGACGACGAATAAACGTGCGCAAGCACGGCCGACGGAGTATCGTAAGCGTGATAGCCGATAAATAAAACCCCGTCGAAGCCGGTGTTTATCAACGGAAAACGCTCTCTTCCGCCCGCGCCCATTACTATCTTAACCCTTTTGTCGAGCAAATCGTAATCGAGGTTGTAGCCCTTGCAATGGCAATCCCACACCCAGACTTCTCCGGCTCCTGCGTCATACAGCGCTTTTACCGCCGCGTTTGCTTCTCTGGTTCCCTGCTTTTTGGCAAAAGCATAGCCGGGAGTATCCATGCCGAGACCTTTGCCGTATTCGCCGACAACACCGGCAATGCCTTCGAGATCAACGCTTATGTAAAATCTTCCCCCGTGCTTAAACATGAATCATCCACCCTGCGTAAAATTAATATTTAAATTGCTGCATTAATCGGTATAATGCGCTTTATAATCCGTGGTATATGGCGCGACACGATGCTTAATTATTTAAATTATTACATCATCCTGAACATTATAGCATGTTTTCTGTTACATTTCAATAGATTTTTATAGTTTTTCCTGTTTTCATTGCTTTTCCGTTCTTATTAATATATAATATATTTGTTGCATAGATTAAGAAAAATGAGGTTATCATGAGCGGCAGGTTTAAAGACAAAAAGCTTTTCATTCTCGATATGGACGGTACGATATATCTTGACGAGACACCGCTTCCCGGTGCGCGTGAATTTATAAAAGCGGCAAAAAGCCGCGGAACAAGAATTATTTATTTTACCAACAACGCCTCAAAAAGCATTGCCATGTATTATGAAAAATTAAATCGGTTAGGGTTCGACGTTTCCGACGGAGATGTGATATCCTCAGCCGATGTTACGATCGACTATATCAAGCGCTGCCACAAGAATCAATCGGTTTACCTTGTCGGCACGCCGGCGCTTGAAAAATCCTTTTCGGACAGCGCCGTCAGGCTTTCCGACGGAACCGAAGCGGATATTGTCGTCGTTTCCTTCGATACGACGGTCACGTACGAAAAATTAAAAAACGCCTGTAATTTAATAAATAACGGAGCGCTTTTTTATTCGACTCATCCCGATCTCACCTGCCCCGTCAAGGACGGTTTTATTCCCGACAGCGGAGCCATATGCGCATTAATCACGGCGGCGACGGGGAAAAGCCCCCGTTATTTCGGCAAGCCGTATTATGAAACCGCGCAATATCTCGTTTCCCATGCGGGTGTTGATTTCGCTTCTGCCGCGGTGGTGGGCGACCGACTCTATACGGATATCGCCCTTGGGAAGAACCACGGGATAACCTCGGTG
>JAQVQF010000016.1 GCA_028701715.1 Eubacteriales bacterium
AAATGAGGTGGATGTCTGTGTAAACGATGAGGACTGCGGTTTTCCGTCCTCCGTATCCCTTTTCATGGATATGCTCACGGGACTTGACCATATACGTAAAAAAAGAAACTATAAAACGGCTCCTAAAAATAAACCGGTGCTTTTTGTTTCCGGCAAAGCTTGCCCTGTCGGGGGAATGGGAAAAGGAACGACCAAGGTATTCAAAGCCATGAAAAAAGCGGGAATCGACGCCGAAATCGTCCTTTACGAAGGCCGCCACGAGCTGCTTCATGAGCCTATACGATATGAGGTTATGGCAAAGCTCTATGACTTTATATTAGGAGCTTAGCAATGCCTGTTACTTGCTTTCGGTTTCGGTATATATTCCGAAAGTGACCTTAGCTTTGAACAGGTCGCCGTCAACGCTGATATCCAAACCGCCGTTTTGAAGCTCCGCAAGGCTTGAAGCAATGGAAAGCCCCAGACCGCTGCCCTCCGTGGACCTTGAGGAATCTCCTCTCACAAAGCGTTCCGTAAGCTCGTCGGAGGATATGTTCAACACCGACTTGGAAATATTTTTTATAATAACCGAAACCGAGCTTTCTGTTATTACGGTATCAATATAAACGCGTGTGCCCGGCAATGAATATTTGCATACATTGCCGAGCAGATTATCGAAAATACGCCATATAAGCCTGCCGTCGGCATATATCGTTACGGGTTCTTCGGGTATTGAGGAATGTAAAGTCAGGTGTACGGCGGCGAATTTGCCGGAATATTCCGCCTCCGCCTGATTAAGCAGCTCGCATAAATTGGTGGGCGCAAGGTTTACGGTCACGTTTCCCGTCAGAGCCTTGGAGGCTTCGACAAGGTCGGTTATCAGCTTTTTCAGCTTTGCCGTCTGGCGTTCGAGCACGCCGATATATTCCTCCCTTTGTTCGGGCGTAATATCCTCGCGTTTTAATAAATCAACATAGTTGATAATGGATGTCAGCGGTGTCTTGATATCATGCGAAACATTGGTGATAAGCTCCGTGCGGAAGCGTTCGCTTTTTGTTTTTTCATTTACCGCCTTGGAAATCCCGTCGCTTATGTGGTTGAGATTTTCACCCAATTTTTTAAATTCCGAATACATACCGGTGGTATTGATCTTAAAATTAAGGTCGCCGCCGGCTATTTTTTCCGCTCCGTTTATCAAGCTGTCCGCGAAGATGACACAGGAACCCGCAACGGCAAGCAGAATAAACGTGATAACTATCCATATTGCGACAAGAAGAGTATAATTATAGCTGAAAGTGATAAAGGTGATCGCAAAATACGGGAACAGGACAAACAGAACTTTCCGGATAAGAGTAAAATGAACATACGCGTTGCGAAACAGTATACAGATGCGGTAAACAAGCGTATTGCGGTACAGGGTGCCGGTTTTATACCGTATAGCTGCGGATGTGAAAAATTCGGCAAAAATCAAAGAAGACAACAGCAGCGAAGGGCATATAATAAAAAGATTCCAGAAGCCGAACTGCTTAAGGACCGAAAGGCATACCTTCGCGGCGATATAAATTAACCCGCCGATAACCGCGGCGTTAATTTCAAACGGCGGCTTGTCCACCGGGCGAAGTACGGCTTTTTGGCAGCCTTTTTTATATCCCGCACCTGTCATGACAAAAATCAAAAGCAGCACGCTTGCGGCGAGACAGGAAACGGCGATAACACCGAAGCCGTATTTCATAGATGAGGCAAATTTATCGAAAGCCGTACTTATAACGGCGTCCGGTTCGTAAAGATTATTTTTAATGGCGTAAAAAAATCCGGCGCAAGCCGCCGTGGCGACCGAAAGCGTCAGGCAGAAAATTCCCAACGCCGTATATTTAAGAGCGGTAATTCTTGTGAGCCTTTTCAACCGCAACCCCCTCCCTCTATCTTATAACCCTGCCCCCAAACAACCTTAAGATATCTGGGTTCTGCGGGGTTAATTTCCAGTTTTTCACGTATATGCCTTATATGCACCGCTATGGTGTTTTCCGCGCCAAGCGGGCTGTCGTTCCATACCTCGCTGTATATGCGGGAAGACGAAAAAACGGTCCCCGGATTTTTCATAAGCAGGCGCAGAATGTCGAATTCCGTCGGAGTAAGCGTCACGGCTTCACCGTCAACGGATACCGTTTTTGCCGCATCGTTAAGCACTATTCCGCCAATGGTCAGCACCTCCTCGGCAATCTGCGCGCCGCCCAGGCTTATATATCTTCTCAGCTGAGCCTTGACCCTCGCGGTAAGCTCCACGGGGTTGAACGGCTTGGTTACATAATCGTCTCCGCCTATATTCAATCCCAATATCTTATCGGTGTCTTCGCTTTTGGCTGTCAGGAAAATGACCGGTATATTATCGGTCTTTCTCAGCTGCGCGACTGCGGTTATCCCGTCCATGCCGGGCATCATTATATCCATTATAATAAGATGTATTTCCTGCTTTTTTAATATATCCAGGGCTTCATTTCCGCTTGCGCAGCCGATTACGTTATATCTTTCGGCGGAAAGGTAAATTTTTACGGCGGAGACTATATCGCGGTCGTCGTCACAGATAAGAATGTTGAGCATCGCTAAAACTTCCTTTTTACATTTTATTAATTATATAATATTACCTTTGGTAAATCAACTGTTTTATCAAATACAACGTATTATTTTATACAGCATATTGACGAAACAAGCTTATAATGCTATAATTGTTAAAATTACAAAGGTCAAAATGTGAAAAAGTCATAGGATTTAAAGATTGAGGGTTTGGAAGCGCGCTTCCAAGCACTCAAGCAACGCCTTTTTGTCTTTGCGGTTTAATTCCGTTGCTTATGCGTGACAGCGACAATTTTTTACAAGTCGAACCGTATTGTATATAGATCATTAAAAAATCAGCGGTTCGGCGGAAGGACAGGGTCATACTAATGGATAAGAATGTAAATGTCGGTATAATCGGTACCGGAGGAATTTCCGGCTTCCACATGGCGGGCTATAAGGCCTGTAAAAATGTCAATGTCGCGGCGGTCTGCGATATTGATTATGAAAAAGCCAAAAAATACGCCGAAAGACACGGCGTCGCCCGTGTTTACGCGGATTATAACGAAATGCTCGCCAACGAAAAGCTCGACGCGGTTTCGGTTTGCACCTGGAACGCCGCTCACAAAGCTCCCGCGGTCGCGGCGCTTAACGCCGGCGTCAACGTGATATGCGAAAAGCCCATGGCGATGAACCGGTTTGAGGCTCAGGAAATGCTTGAAGCTTCCGAAAAATCCGGCAAGCTTTTAATGATAGGCTTTGTCCGCCGTTTCGGCAACGATGCCGCGATACTTAAAAAATTCATAGACGAAGGCACCATGGGCGATGTTTATTACGCCAAGGCGACCTATCTCCGCCGCAACGGCTGCCCCGGCAGATGGTTCGGCGACAAGGAATATTCCGGCGGCGGACCGCTTATCGATCTGGGTGTGCATGTAATGGACCTCGTCCGCTATCTCTGCCATAACCCCAAACCCGTTTCGGCCTACGGCTTCACCTACGACAACCTCGGCTTCAACCGCGCAGGCGGCGGGCAGAGCTGGATTGCTTCGGATTCCTCCGCGGTCAGGGAATTTAAATATAATGTCGAGGATTTCGTCGGCGCCACCATAAAATTCGACAACGGTCTAACCATGAACGTGGAAGCAAGCTTCAATCTCAACGTCAAGCACGACGTCGGCAGCATTGAGCTGTTCGGAACCAAATCCGGCGCTAAGATAGACCCGCAGATAGAGCTTTTTACCGATATGAACGGAATGCTCGTGGATGTGAAGCCCTGCGGTGACACCGGGCTTTCCTTCAACGGATTGTTCGAGAACGAAATATCCCATTTCGTCGATTGCGTCGCCAACGGTACGCCCTGCCGCGCTCCCGCGGAAGACGGCTTGACGCTCATGAAGATGATAGACGCCATATACGAATCCGCCAAGACGGGCAAGCTGGTCAAAATAAAATAACAAAAAGCCTCCGTATTTTTCGGAGGCTTTTTTATGAGCGTTTCGTCAGCTAATTAATGTCCGCTTTTTTCTCCGTCAACGGGTTGCCGTATTTCACCGTTACAGCACAGAGCAACGCATATGCCGTGGCGTCGGCATTTGCTATTTGGTCGGCGGAATACTCTTTATAGCCCGCGAACTTACCGGCGTCGGTTAAGGTAAAGGTATTTACTCCGTTAAGCAAACAAAGGGCATTGTCGCCTTCTGTTGTCATACCCGCTGAAAGCAGAGAAGTGAGACATACGGCGGTTGCCGACGCGCTCGCTTTACCGTAATAATCGTTTACAGTAAAGCTGTTGTCTTCGTTTATTTGGTAAAAAAGATATATCATCGTGGAGTCGTTTATGGTATCGTTATATTTTGCGCTCCATACCGCAGGCCTTATGGTCTGATACGCCATCAGAGCGAAAGCCGCCGCTTCAATATTAATCGTTGCCGTTTCGCCGCCGATTATGGGATAATCGTAAAAGCCGCCGGACACGGCATCCTGACGCGTCAGCAGATTATCCGCGACCGATGTCATATCGAAGTCTCTTTCATAAAGCATAAGCGCTATGACAATTTTGGAAAGCTCGGTTGTGGAGATACTGTCCGTATCGTCAAGATATTTGTTAAGATAACCCAAATATCTTTCGGTGTCGCATTCCGAAACATCGCAGCCGGCCTTGCCGAGAAAATATACCGATATTAAAAATTCGGTATAGGATTTCAACCCCGTTGAAGGAGCGGCAACGAGCGCCGACCAGTCGCAGGAGGTCATGTCGAAACCCGCCGCACACAGCGCGGCGGCTTCTTTATAATCGGTTAGCTTTCTGCCGGCATAATATCCCGTAAGATTCCGACATATCTCATCCGCCATTTCATATCCGGTTTTTTCTGTTTCAACCGTTTTGTCGCAGGCGGTGAAAGAAAATATAACAACGACAGCGAGCAGTACATAAACGATTCTTTTCAAAAATACACCTCTATAATGAACAGGGCATAATGCCGCAGAGATATTATATCCGCCGCATTATGCCTTATGTTTTGATTATCTGTATAAATTTTATCCGTAAACGGATTACTTAACGGTAACCTGACCGCCGACTTCTTCAAGCTGCTTTTTGATGCCTTCGGCTTCTTCCTTGGAAACGCCGGTCTTGACAGCCTTGGGAGCTGCGGTGACGAGATCCTTTGCTTCGCCGAGAGAAAGCCCGGTGATGTCCTTAACGACCTTTATAACCTTGAGCTTTGCGGCCGCGTCGAATCCGGTGAGTTCAACGTCGAATTCGGTCTTTTCTTCAACTACGGGAGCCGCTGCGGCGGGACCTGCGGCAACCGCTACGGGAGCGGCGGAAACGCCGAATTCAGCCTCGAGAGCCTTAACAAGCTCGGCGACCTCAAGAATAGTCATTGATTTTACGATTTCAAGTATTTGTGTTGCTTTTTCGTTAGCCATTGTTATAATCCTCCATTTTTATATTGCCGATTGTTATTCGGCTGCGGGAGCCGCTTCCGCTGAAGAGCTTTCACCGCTTTTGTCTATGATTGCCTGAAGAGCGTATGCGAGGTTGTAGAGAGAAGACTGGAACGAACCGAGCATTTTTGCGATAAGAGTTTCAAAGCCGGGGATTTCAGCCAAAGCTTTTACTCCGTTGGGGTCGAGCAGCTCGCCTTCGACGAATCCGGCCTTGATGACATAATTGTCATGCTTGGACGCGTATGCGTTTAAAATCTTTGCGGCCGCTATGGGATCGCTGTTGGAAACGGCGAGCGCGGTCATGCCTTCCAGAACCTCTTTGAGTTTTCCGTATCCGATTTCGTCGCAGGCCTTTGCTGTGAGGGTGTTTTTGATAACCGAATATTCGACGCCGGCTTTGCGAAGCTCGGCTCTCAGCTTGGTATCGTCCTCCACGTTTATACCCTTGTAATCTACGATTACGCCGGCAACCGCGTTTTGCATTTTGGCTGCGAGATCGGAAACTATTTTTTTCTTTTGTTCAAGAACTTGTGCGTTTGCCAAATAGTTTCACCTCCGGGTTGAATTTTAGCGCTGACTTGCTGACATGGGTAATACCGTTAAAAAAGCTCCCGCGTCGGCCGCGGGAGCATAATAAGACTAAATAATAATCTTAATAACGATCTGACGGTCCTCGGCCGGCGGCTTATGCCTTTAAACACCAACGGTGTACCAACTGTCTGCGAACTTATATTTATTTATGCTTGACAAGTATACCACAGGAAAGGGGGAATGTCAAGACATTTTAAAGCGTTGACCGATATTTTACGATATTTTTACTTATCAGACAATCTTTGTGGTACCGATTTTTATTCCGGGACCCATTGTGGATGTTACCACGCAGGATTTAATATATTGACCTTTCGCCGCTGCGGGCTTGGCTTTTATAACCGCGCCGAGCAGGGTGTTGAAGTTTTCCTGCAGCTTTTCGGTACCGAAGGATACCTTGCCGATAGGGCAGTGAATGATATTGGTTTTGTCAAGACGGTATTCGATCTTACCGGCCTTCGCATCTCTGACGGCCCTTGCGATATCCATGGTGACCGTTCCGGCTTTGGGGTTAGGCATAAGTCCCTTGGGGCCGAGTATACGGCCGAGACGTCCGATAACGCCCATCATGTCGGGAGTGGCGATGATTACGTCGTAATCAAACCAGTTTTCCTTTTGAATCTTCTGTACAAGGTCTTCCGCGCCGACAAAATCGCTTCCGGCTTCCTCCGCGTCCTTGGCCTTGTCACCCTTTGCGAAAACGAGGGTTCTGACCTTTTTACCGGTACCGTTGGGAAGGACTACCGCGCCTCTGACCTGTTGGTCAGCATGGCGGGAATCGACACCGAGACGGATATGAACCTCGACTGTTTCGTCGAATTTTGCTTTTGCGACGCTGCAGGCAAGCGAAAGAGCCTCGTTAGCTTCATACAGCTTGGCTTTTTCTATAGCCGCGGCGGCGTTTTTGTAGTTTTTGCCTCTCTTCATTAATTCACCCTCCTTAGTCGACAACCGATACGCCCATGCTGCGGGCTGTGCCGGCGATCATGCTCATGGCGGCTTCGACAGAAGCGGCGTTGAGGTCGGGCATTTTGGTTTCGGCAATCTGTTTGATTTGTTCCTTGGTTATCTTCGCGACCTTGTTGTTGTTGGGAACGCCGGAGCCGCTTTCGATTCCGCAGGCTTTTTTTATAAGAACAGCCGCGGGAGGGGTCTTGGTAATGAATGTGAACGTACGGTCGGCGTACACGGTGATAACCACCGGTATGATGAGACCTATATCGTTCTTGGTACGTTCGTTAAAATCCTTTGTGAATAAAGGGATGGCTACGCCGTATTGGCCGAGCGCAGGTCCGACGGGAGGCTGAGGAGTAGCCTTGCCTGCCGGGAGCTGAAGCTTGATGTAGCCGACAATTTTCTTTGCCATGTTTTTACACCTCCGAATGTGGTAATTATTTTTCGGGACTGACAGTCCCTCCCACACGGCGTCGGAAAATGGCATATTTCCGTGCCGTTTGCCCTGTTTATACGGGCTTAACTTGTGAAACCGAAAGCTCTACTTTGGTTTCACGACCGAAAAGAGAAGCACTTACGGTGACCTTCATCTTGTCGGGAGAAATTTCTTCCACGATTCCCACGAATCCCGAAAGAGGACCATCGATAATTTTGACACTGTCACCCAGCTCGAAAGCTATTTCAATAACCTTGACCTCTACACCGAGCTTTTCCACCTCTTTGTCGGACAAGGGTACGGGACGCGAACCGGGTCCCACAAAACCCGTGACACCGGTTGTGTTGCGGATGATATGCCAGCTCTCGTCGTTCATAATCATTTTGACGAGAACATAACTGGGGAAAATTTTGCGTTCGATTTCCTTTTCTTCCGAGCCCGATATTTCGATAACCTTTTCGGTTGGAATCTTAACGTCGAATATCATGTCGGAAAGACCGCGGTTTTCGACAATCTTTTCTATATTGCCGGCAACCTTGTTTTCGTATCCCGAATATGTGTGAATAACATACCAGCGTGGTACGGAATCAACAGGCATTCCCATTGCGATCCGCCCTTATACGATTGTAGCAAGCCATAATACCAGCTTGCTGAAGCCAAAGTCAAGTAAGCCTACCACGACGGCCACAATCACAAGCTCCACGATAACGACCCATGTGCGTTTCTTGGTTTCTTCCATTGTAGGCCAGGTAACCTTTTTTCTTTCGCTTTTTAAGTCTCTGAAAAACTTTGCGACACGGTTTTGCTTTTTTTCGATTTCAGCCATTATTATGACCTTTCCTTTCAATATTGCCGCAATGCTTTGTGCGTCTCCGTTTACGGAAGGTCTCCGTTTACGGAAGGTCTCCGTTTACGGAAGGTTCCGTTTGCGGATTGTGGCCGCTCCGGACGCAATGACACAAAACACGCCGTTTGAAAGATTTATCTTTCAAACATTCCCCTTACTTGCTCTCTTTGTGAAGAGTGTGCTTGCGGCAGAATTTGCAGAATTTTTTCATTTCAATTCTGTCGGGGTCATTTTTCTTGTTTTTGACAGTGTCGTAATTCCTCTGCTTGCATTCGCTGCAAACCAAGGTAATTTTAACTCTCATTTATTCGGCACCTCCATTATAAATGTAA
Organism: Eubacteriales bacterium; assembly: GCA_028701715.1. GTDB lineage: Bacteria > Bacillota > Clostridia > Oscillospirales > CAG-382 > UBA1206. Next base: position 8,642 of record JAQVQF010000016.1, read on the forward strand.
CCTCCCTCCGACATATTCTTCCGGAGGAAATCATAACCGGAAGAAGAGCATATTTTTTTGTTAAAACGCAAAAATAAAAGCCCTTTGCAGAGGTGAGGCAATTATAGCAGACATATTAAGACTTGTCAATAGTTTTTTCCGAATTTTAAACTTTTTCTATCTTCTGTTGACAAAATATTTGCCTACTTGTATAATATGTTGTGTAAAACTATAAAATTCCCGGAGAAAAAAATTGGAAAACGAAAGAATTTACTTATTTAATATAATAAGCTCGGTGCTGAAAGGCTCGGCGGTGCTGTACCTTATGGACGATCTCGATTATTCCACACTGTTCGAGATCGCGAAAAAACAGGATCTGACCAATTTTCTCTGTGAAGGATTAAAGGATATATTCCTCCCGGAAAAAGTGTTGACCGCGCAAAAGGAAGCCTTGACGGAGCAAAAGACCGCCTACCGCGACTACAATCGGTTATTGCATCTGCTTGCGGAAAGATCAATAAACTGTATGCCGTTGGGAGGCGCCGCTCTGCGCGGATTATATACCGACCCCCTGCTGCGGGAAAGCCGGGATTTTGATATACTCATCCATGCGAAAGACCGCGAGGAAGCTAAAATTTTCGCCGGTAAGAACGGCTTTTCTCATGTGAGGGAATGTAAGAACGCCGATTATTATTTTAAACCTCCGGCGACACGCATCGCGTTAAAAACAGACTATCCCGGCATCGACCTTTGGTCGAGGGCACTGCGTCAGGACGGCGGACATATTTACGGGCTGTCGCCTGAGGACAGATATGTTACGGCGTTGTATGCTTTAAAAATGGCGCTGGATACCGGCCGCGGACAAGCCAAGCTTTTGGCGGATATCTTTGTACTTTACTTCGCCTGCGATCATCTTTTCGACTGGGAATATATAAAAAACGAAACCGATTCTATCGGACTGAGCTTTTTTGAAACCAAGATCAGGGATATGTATTCCGCTTTGTTCCTTGAAAACAAGGACAAACAGTTCGATAAAGAGCTGTTCGGCAAGCTTTTTGACGATTTCCCGAAAAAGCTGCCGCCTAAATATTTATCCCCGGAAAAAGAAAAGCTGATTAAAAAAGTAAAAAAAGCATTGATAATAACCGGAGCCGTGCTCACCGTTTTAACCGTATCGTTGCTTATCGCTTTGTTTAACAATAAATACGGCTACAAGCCGGACGATCTGAGCGGTTCGGATATATCCGAAAACGAAAGCAATACCGTAAACGATTCCTCGCTGCCCGATTATATTTCCTACAATACCGGGCTGTATTACGGCGAAATAAAGGACGGCTTGCCCGAAGGCGACGGGAGAATGGAATATTATTCCGGAGATATTTATGAAGGTAACTTTTCAAACGGTGTGAGAGAAGGCTATGGTGTATATTATCTTGCCACCGGCGGCAGATATGAAGGCAATTTCGAAAACGGATCAATGTCGGGTAAAGGTACGTTTTACTATGCGAACGACGATATTGTCAGCGGCACATTCGCGGAAGGCCTGCCCAACGGTCTTTGTAAATTCATATACGCCAACGGTTCGGTTTATGAAGGAAACCTTGTCGACGGCGTCAGGGACGGCAGCGGTAATTTCGCATATGAAAACGGCGATAAATATGTCGGCTTGTTCAAGGACGGCGATAAATCCGGCGAAGGCACCTATACCTGGGCAAACGGGGCTGTTTTTTCCGGCACATGGGAAGACAACGAAGAGGTGGAGGGTAAATACACCGACAGCTTCGGCACTTTCACGGGAACCTTTAAGGACGGTAAATTTTTCGGAGAAGGCAAATATACATACGCCAACGGCGATGTTTACACGGGTGCTTTTTTAAACGGACTCGAAAATGACGACGACGGCGTGCTGGTTTATAAAACCGGCGGCAAATATGAGGGCAGCTTTGTCAACGGAGTGTTCCACGGAAACGGGACCATGTATCTTCCTAACGGAGACGTTGTGAAAGGCGGCTTTAAAAACGGAAAGCTGGAAGGAGAGGCGTCGTATTACTACGCCGCTCAAAACATAACCCAAACCGTCGTATATAAAAACGGAGAAATAATTGAATATAAGAGTGTGGTAAAATGAGGGTTGCGGTTATCGGATCACGCAGTTTAACCATTGATATAAGCAAATACATACCCGCGGGGGCAACGGAGATAATCACAGGCGGAGCCGAAGGCATTGATATGCTGGCGGAGCGCTATGCCGACGAGCACCGCATATCAAAGCATATAATACGTCCGGATTACGGCAAGCACGGCAAAGCCGCGCCGCTTGTGAGGAATCAGCGTATTGTCAATTTAGCCGACATTATAGTCGCCTTCTGGGACGGCGAATCGGGAGGCACGGCGTTTACCGTCAAATATGCGAGACAGGTCAGAAAGCCCCTTAATATTTATAAAATCAAGTAAATTATATTTTAAAATTTATAAATTAAGCGTAAACGGTTTTTTGGCGGCGTGTTTTTCGGACGGAGAGCAATATGGCAAACAAGGATATTTTATACGACTATTCGGTCAGCGAAAGCGAAAAGGAAAATTTCCGCAGGGCATGCTCGGAAGTTTTTGCAAACCGGAATGACGAAAGGCTGTTTGCGGGTATCGGTACTTTTAATGAAAAACAGCTTCATGCGGTGATCAAACGCTATCTGTCACCTGATTTTACCCGTCATGAAATAAAGCTGGCGGACAGCATTGAAACGGAAAGCAACTCCGACGCGTCGGGAAAAAGCTCCTGCTTGGGATATGTTGCCGATATTTTGACGGAAGAAGGGGATATATACGAGGTCCAAACCGGATCGCTTTATCCTCTGCGCGGTAAGCTTATGTGGTATCTTAAAAACACCGAATATTACATAAGCGTCGTATATCCCGTGCCGTATATAAGGTGGCTGCGCTGGATAGAGCCGGACAGCGGTAAAATCAGCCCGAAAAGACGTTGCCCGAAACGCGGCGGAATAACCGATATAGCCCATGAGCTTTATTGGATACGTGAATTTATCGGCGACAGACGCTTCAGCCTCAGGGTGCTGTTTATAGACATGGAGGAATACCGGATAAGAAACGGCTGGGATAAATCCGGCAAGCGCGGCTCCGAAAGGTACGAAAGAATTCCCGTGGAGCTTGAAGGAACGGCTTTTCTGAACGGTGCGGAAGATTACAGAGCCTTCCTGCCGGACACATTATGCGGGCTGTTTACGGCTTCGCAGTACGCAAAAGCTACGGGAATACGGGGAAAGAGCACTTATTCCATGCTTAAGATACTCTGCGGTCTGGGGTTGATTGAGCATACCGGCGAAAAGAAAAGAAAAAGCGCTCTGTACCGTATAATATGATTACGGAAAAGCGCTTTTTAAACGGAATTTTAATTAAAGCATTAAAATAAAAGCGAGTGAGGATATGAAAGCTTTTAACGTTCAGGTGAACCCTTATCTGGAATTTATGAATTTGATTCTGCTCACGAGCAGATATAACGAGATGACGACGCCGTATATCGGTTATGAACTGATGAACTGATGAACTGATGTACTGATGTACTGATGAACTGATGAATTGATGAACTGATGAACGACGATAAAAACGAATACACGGACGCCGTAAAAGCATTTTTCGAACCCTACCGTCAGGATATTTATATTTAATCATTGAAGCTGCTTGAACCGATGCCGCGGCAGCTTATATATTCAACGTGAGCTTAACATTTCCGGAAAGGAAGGTTAAGCTCATTTTTTTATTGTTCGCTAAAAGGAGTTTTGTCATCTTTCGTCATATAATGTAAGAAGGAAGTCAAATTAATGAACGTCCGGCGGCATTGCTTTCGGACAAATAATCGGGAATCTATGAAGGGATGACCATATGCATGAACACCAACTGTATTTTTGTATTATCTTCCGTAACTTATGTCATGAAAGCCGAAAGACTTCTCGCTTCGGCGGGTATATATTCAACCCCCGTAAAAACCGGGGAAGTCGCCAAGGTCCGCGGCTGCGGATACGGGCTTGCGCTTAACGACAGCGGAAGCAATATGGTAAATTGCAATAAGGCAAAAGCGATTATCGAAAGGAACGGCATTAATATACTCGGCGTAACGGAGGCGAAAGACAGATGATATATTTCGACAATGCGGCGACAGGCTTTCCCAAAAGCGGTCGGGTGCTCGCGGCGATGACCAAGGCGTACGGATTATGCGGCAATCCCGGACGAAGCGGGCATGCGCCCGCGATATATGCGGCGGAAAAATTATACGAATGCCGCGAGACATTGGCGGCGTTTTTCGGCACGGCACCGGAACGGGTGATACTGACCCCGTCGGCTACAATTGCGCTGAACATGGCCATTAAGGGATTCGCGCAAAATAAAGTCGTCACTTCCTCTGTCGAACATAACGCGGTGTTCCGACCTCTCTATTCCATGTGGCAAAGAGGCAGGGCGGATTTAAGCTTCTTTGACGCCGGGGGTACCGACGAACAAATAGTGCAAAGGTTTACCGCCTCGCTGGAAGGCGCTTACACAGCGGTATTTATTCACGCCTCGAATGTAAACGGACGAATACTGCCGCTTAGGGAAATGGTAACCGAAGCGCATAAATCGGGCGTGACAACCATTATCGACGCTTCTCAAAGCGCGGGGCATATAAATCTTTCGGTAAAGGATTCGGGTGCCGATATAATATGTATCGCCGGACATAAAGGTCTTTACGGCCCGCTCGGTACGGGAGCGATGCTCATAAATCCCTCGTTTGATATGTTCGCCGAAACAATAATAGAGGGCGGTACGGGAATTCGTTCGCTTGACAGTGAAATGCCGGAGGAATATCCGGAACATTTCGAAGCGGGTACAATGAACGCGCCCGCTTTCGCGGCGCTTGCGGAAGCCGTACGGGAAACCGAGGAGGAGGGATTGGGCGATGACAGGATATTCGCAAAGCTGTATGAGTCGTTAAAATCCATGAAGAACGTAACGGTTCACGGCGGTCCCGAATACGGATATGATAAATATGTGCCGGTGCTTTTGTTTAATATCCGCAAGAGGAATTGCGATGAGGCGATGACTTATCTCGCCGCGCGGGGAATTTGCGTCAGGAGCGGTTTCCATTGCGCTCCGCTCGCCCATAAAGCGTTGGGTACGGAAAACGGCGGGATAAGAGTCAGCGTCGGCAGAAAGAACACCTTAAAAGAAGCCGATGTCCTGATCGATGAAATTCACCGTATCGCCAAATCGGTATCATAAAACGCAAAAAGATAAGCACCCCCGCGGGTAAACCGGGAGGGTGCTTTGCGTATATGCGACGAATTTGCGTATTATACGAACGACTGTACGCAACCGTGCCTTTACGCTTTATAACCGTATACTGAAATCAAAACGGTAAACGCCGTATTAACGTTTATCGTCCGGTCTTCATCGAGTTCTCGGCGTTTTCGATCATACGTTTGACCATCTGTCCGCCAATAGAACCGGCCTGCTTAGAGGTGAGATCGCCGTTATAGCCCTGTTTAAGGGAAACGCCGACATCAGAAGCGGCTTCCATCTTGAATTTGTTTAAAGCATCCTTAGCTTCAGGAACAAGATTTCTGTTAGCCATGATTGTTCTCCTTTAGCAAATTGTTCGAGAGCATATTACTCTCGTCAATATTGTGTTTTATTAAATAAAAATTATTTATGGTATATTTATGAATTTTTGTATTTTTTCGTGTTCATTGTGTTATATTGACAGAAAAACACAGACATGGTATAATATTCAATCATTAAAAACAGTCAAATATTACTTTGATGAGGATTAAATAAATGCGCAGAATATATATGGATAACGCCGCGACCACCGCGTTATACCCGGAAGTTGCCGAGGAAACGGCTTCGCTTATGAAATCCGTTTACGGAAATCCTTCATCGCTCCACGCGGAGGGAACGGAGGCAAAAAAAATCCTAAACCGCGCCAGAAGCATGATCGCGGAAAGTATCGGGTGCTCAAGCGGGGAAATTTATTTTACCTCGGGAGGGAGCGAAGCCGACAACTGGGCTATAATCGGAACGCTGAAAAAGCTTTATTCGGCAGGTAAAAAGCATGTGGTTACCACCAATATAGAACATCCCGCCGTTTTCAACACCCTTGTGAAAAACAATATTGACACGACTTCGGTTCCCGTAAACGGAGAAGGGTATATCGGTTCTTCGGACATAAAGACCGCTCTGCGCGACGACACCGCGCTTGTCACCGTGATGTACGCCAACAACGAGATAGGCACAATACAACCAATAAAGGAAATTGCCGAAATCTGCAAAAAGCACGGTGTGCCTTTTCATACCGACGCGGTTCAGGCGGCGGGACACATTGCGATAAACGTAAAGGAGATCGGCTGTGATATGCTGTCGCTTTCGGCGCATAAATTTCACGGACCCAAAGGAATCGGAGCGCTTTATATAAAAGACGGGATAAATCTTCCGGGTATGATCGTCGGAGGAGGTCAGGAGCATTCCGGACGAGCCGGAACCGAAAACTTCATCGCCGCGTACAGCATGGCGCTGGCACTGAAAAAATCGCTTGAAAATATCGACGAAAAAAACAAAAAAACCGCCGCGGTACGGGATAAACTCATTGAAGGCATATCGCAAATCGAAGGAGCGCGTATCAACGGCGGCAAAGACAGACTGCCGGGTAATGTCAGCGCGTGTTTTAACGGTATCGACGGCGAAGCCCTTATGCTCCTCCTTGACCTTAAGGGAATTGCCGCTTCCTCCGGCTCCGCCTGCTCCTCCGGTTTGTTAAAAATCAGTCATGTGCTGTCGGCGCTGGGATTGCCGTACGACACGGCGCGCGGTTCGCTCAGGTTATCTCTTTGTGAGTATAATACCCACGAGGAAGCCGATTATGTGCTCGGAGCATTAAGGGAAGCCGTGATTAAATTAAGAGAGCTTTAGCATTCGGATTTGACAGCGATAAAAAGAGGCTGCATAAAAATTATGCATATTGCGCAAATCGAATCCGAAATAAAAATAACCTACCTCGACAGGTGAGACATTCGCATGACACATTACGCAAAACATAAAATAAGGTTAAAGAAACCGCTTGCATAGCAAGCGGTTTCAGCTTATCTTGTTAATATTTTAATATGCGTTAAATAAGGCAAGCAACAAGCTATAACTTATAATTTACAACAAACGCATGCCGCATTTATGCGGATAAAACGATTGCTTGCGCGTTATGCGCATTTTGCCGCAGAGCTCGTAAGCCCGTATTATTGCAAATAAAATTATCTCTTGGAAAACTGGGAAGCACGGCGCGCCGCTTTGAGACCGTATTTCTTTCTTTCCTTCATTCTCGGGTCGCGGGTGAGAAGGCCGGCTTTTTTAAGAAGGGTTCTGTAGCCCTCGTCGGCCTGAAGGAGAGCGCGTGCGATTCCGTGACGGATAGCGCCCGCCTGACCGGATATTCCGCCGCCCTGTACGGCAGCTACGACGTCGAACTTGCCGACCGTGCCCGTAACGGTAAAGGGCTGACTGATGAGGAGTTTAAGGGTGTCAAGCCCGAAATAATCGTCTATTTCCTTCTTGTTAACCGTGATCGCGCCCGAGCCGGGGATAAGTCTTATTCTGGCGGTGGAGGATTTTCTCCTGCCGGTGCCGTAGAAATAGGGTTTTGAAGGTATATATGTCATTTTCGCTTCCTCCTTACTTTACTTCAAGAGCAATAGGCGTCTGCGCCTGCTGCTTGTGTTCGGGGCCTCTGTATACCTTGAGACGGGTGATGCTGGCGTCGCCTATTTTGTTTTTGGGAAGCATTCCCTTGACCGCGAGCTCCACGACCATTTCGGGCTTGGTTTCCATAAGAATGCGGTATTTGACCGCTTTGAGTCCGCCCACATAGCCGGAATGATGATAATAATACTTTTGATCAAGCTTTTTGCCGGTTAAAACTATTTTTTCCGCGTTTATCACTATAACGCATTCGCCGCAGTCGACATGGGGTGTATATTCGGGACGGTGCTTGCCGTTTAAGACTGTGGCGGCGGTGACGGCAACCTTGCCTAAGGTTTTGCCTTCGGCATCGATGACGTACCACTTACGCTCGATTTCTTCTTTTTTTGCCATGAATGTTGACATCGGGTTTTCCTCCGTATTTATTTTGATTGTTTTTCACATGCCTGCACATTATAACAGAAAAACACCGTTTGTCAAGGGGAAAATAAAAATAATTTCATTTTCTTTCGTTTTTCTTTACTTATCTCGCAAAACGAAGCTTTTTGTTGACTTTGAAAACATAATTATAAAAAATAATATTGAAAAATAATCCTTTATATGATATATATGTTTAAGTAACAAGGCGGTGTATACAGTATATATGAGAGAGTTTTCATCCATACAAAGGCTGCTGTCCAAGGTAAGACGTGCGATTGACGGCTACGGCATGATTGAGGAAGGCGAAAGAATTGCCGTCGGCGTGAGCGGCGGTAAGGACAGCGTCACCTTGCTCTGCGTGCTTAATGCGCTTTCGCGCTTTTACCCAAAAAAGTTCGGAATCGTTGCGGTATGCCTTGACAACGGTTTTCCGGGAATGAATTTTGATCCCGTCAAAAGGCTTTGCGACGAGCTTGACATACAGCTGATTATTGATAAGACGCATATATATAAAATCGTGTTCGAGCTCAGAAAAGAATCGAACCCCTGTTCTCTCTGCGCCAATCTCCGCCGCGGAGCGTTAAACAACGCGGCGCTTGCCAACGGTATGAAAAAGGTGGCGCTCGGTCACCATTATGACGACGTGATAGAGACATTTTTTATGAACCTTTTTAATGAAGGGCGTATCGCCTGCTTTTCTCCGGTTACTTATCTCGACCGTAAAGACGTCACCCTAATCCGTCCCATGA
>JAQVQF010000177.1 GCA_028701715.1 Eubacteriales bacterium
TGAACAGAACCAGTAAAAACGGACATTGAAAAAAAGAACCCTCCTATGGTAAAATAAAAGCCATAGGAGGGCTTTACTATGCCAAGAGAATACAGACACATACAGGAATACGAAAAAGAGATACTTGAACTAATCAAACAAGGAAAAACACAAAGAGAAATCGGAGAACAGTTGGAGTTCAGTAAAAAACAAGTCAAAGAATTTATCGGACGGTATCACCGAAAACAGCGTAAGCTGGACGCTGGGATAGCCTTGAAGAAGAGAGGCAGACCTTGCAAAAACAGTACCATAACCGAAGCAGATAAAGTGGTAGAACTAAAGTATATCCTTGCTCGCAAGGACGCCAAAATCAAACAACTTGAAATGGAAAACGAGCTGATGCGGGATTTTCTCTCGCACACCGGAAGGAAGTGAGCACAAGAATCAAGTATATGGTAATCTACAGGCATCGTGAGAAGTATGCCATAAGCGAAATGTGTCGGTTCTTCAAGGTTTCAAGAAGCGGATACTACGGTTATGTAGGCAGAATGGACATTCCGGCGAAGGATTTACATCTTGCAGAACAAATTCGTGAGTGTCAGGAACACAGCCACAGTACCTACGGGTATCGCCGCGTACATATATGGCTGGACAGAAAAGGAATACACCATAACCCAAAAACAGTACTTCGTATCATGCAAAAGTACAGTCTTTTGTCTGTTGTCAGAAGGAAAAAGTATCGTAATTACAGTGAAACATTGCACAGATATCCAAATCTGCTGAACCGTAACTTTCATGCGGATAGACCTAATCAGAAGTGGGTAACAGATATATCATACATAAAGACCGGGCAAGGTGTTCTGTATCTTTCTGTCATTCGCGATTTGTTCGACAACAGCATAGTTACATACAAAACCGGAACCGAGCAGAACATCAACCTTGTGTTAAGCACAATCAGGGCTGCCAAGAAAAAAGAGAAGGTCACCACAGAGGTACAACTCCACAGTGACCAAGGCTTCCAGTACACCTCACAAGCGTATTTCTGCCTGACTCAATCTTACAATATTACACCGTCAATGTCAAGACGAGGAAATCCGTATGATAACGCAATGGCAGAAAACTTCTTTTCAATTCTGAAAACTGAGTGTATCTACCGTGCGAAAATCCGCACCTATGAGGAGGCGCGCCTCCTCATAGGTGCATACATTTACTTTTACAACAACGAAAGAATTCAACTTAAAACAAAACTGACACCCAATGAAATGAGATGTCAGTATGTTTCTTAAAACTTAATATTTCGCCATAGGGGTGTTTTTTTGTACTGTCTGCACAATCTGGGGCAGTTCACTTGAGGCGGGTTGTTTTTATACTCTTTATAAAAGCGCGGATATAATCTATGAAAGAGGCGCCGCGGAACGAACCGATTCATTCCGCGGCGCCCAATAACGGCGTCAATTATTTTTTGTCACAGAACGTCGTTAATACGCAAAGACCATATTGTCTATCCTTACCGAAACGGGCTTTGCAAGTATCCAGGCGTTTGTTGTGGATGTATCATAGTAAAACATCGCGCCGTTTGTCGGGTCAGCGCCGTTCATCGCCGCTTTTGCCGCTCTGATCGAATCGGTGTCCGCGGGTTTGTTGATATAGCCGTTTGCCACGGGCGAAAACTGATAATATCCGTTTATATTCTGATAAATAACGCCGCTTACCGTATCCGGCCACGATGAGCTTTTCACTCTGTTGATGACGACGGCGCCGACCGCGACTTTAGCTTCGTAGGATTCGCCCTGCGCTTCGGCCGTTATAAGCCTTGACAATAAGTCAATTTCACCCGGGGTATAGGACGTCACCGACGATGCGGCAGCCGACGGAGTAACAGACGGAGCAACCGACGGTATATTCAATACCTGACCGACATAAATCATATCGGTGTAAATATTGTTCGCGCGTCTTAGGGCGGTCAGCGTTATTGCGTATTTTTTGGAAATCGAATACAAGGTGTCGCCGCTCTTGACCGTATGGGTGGCGCAGTTAACATACAGCTTCTGACCTATGTTCAGCATAGTGCTTGTAAGCTTGTTGTCTTTCATCAATATTTCCGTGCTTGTATTGAATGTCTGGCCTATCTTATATAACGAGTCGCCGCTGACTGTCGTGTATGTCGCCGCGGATACTTTACAGGTAAAAAATGCAGACAGGCATAATACCAAAGCAGTAGCTGTCAATAATGTTAAAATTTTTTTCATTTTACTTTCCTCCTTTTCCTTTTACGGTTATAGGTATATAATCAACGTAATTCCCCCGAATATTTACGTTACGGTCATATTATAGAGCATATTGCACAAATTGTCAATGGTAATATTATGCATTATGTGCATAGTGACTGTTTGTAATTCACACAAGCGTTATTCAACAATATAGCTATACTTAAATTTAAATATATTATATTCGCAACTCATGTGAAGAAAAAAATAATTTGTTATGTTATAATGCAAGCGGAAGGAGTGAGACAAATGTACGAATGGATATTCGCGATACAGAAAATGATAGACCGGATAGACGATAACGCCGTCAATAATCCCACTCTCGATGAAATGTCAAGGGTAATCGGTTATTCGCCGTATTATTGTTCGATGCAGTTTCACCGTATTGCCGGAATGACGCTGAAAAGCTATATCGCCAAACGCCGTCTTTGCATGGCGACCCTTGCCGTAAGGGATACGGATCGCGGTATAACCGACATAGCGTTGGAATTCGGTTTTTCTTCTCAGTCCGCTCTGACGAGAGCGTTCAAGGAAGCCTACGGCTGCACGCCGGCGTCTTACAGGAAAAAACCGATTCCCATTCCGCTGTCCATGAAAAAAATAATCGTCTCGCCTTCACACTATATCGAAAAAGGAGACTTAACAATGGGAAACATCGTTTTACCTTCACATCATATGGAGTATATTCCATCTCACAAATATCTCGGTGTATATAAGCGTTCCATAACAAAAAACGGCGAAATATGGCCGTGGCATGACTGTGATCTGCTGTGCGGTATTGTTTCAAGCTTTAATTTTTCACACCCGGTGGTCGGCGGTCATACCGCGGGCTGGGCATGGAAGAACGGGAAAAGAAGTTATTTCTACGGTGCCGGAGTGGAAACGGATTACAACGGAGAAATCCCGGAAGGCTTTGAGCTGAGGGGTGAATTCCCCGGCAGCTATTACCTGGTTTTCACCCATCCGCCCTTCGATTACCTTTCCGAAAACGGTGAGGTTATGAAGCGGGTCGAGGATCTCGCCTGGAATTTCGATCCCACCGCATTGGGTTACAAATGGAACGAGGATGTCTGCCAGGATTATCAGCGCCATTATCCGGAAGGGCTTGGGTATCAGGTGCTCAGACCGGTAATAAAAATAGTTTAAAATCAAAAAACCGTCATGGCGTTTTGTTATGACGGTTTTTTCAGTGTTTTTAAGCTATATACAATATCGGCATATCACCGAGGAGCTTTTTCAATTCCTTACGCAAAAACTCCTCCGCCGCGGCGTGTATTTCTTTTTTATAGCAGTATTTTCCACTTCCGCGTCCTGTCATGGCTTCCCTGTCGAACAGCCTGACCGCGTTGGGGAAAGCCTCTGTATTAATCGCATTTTGCACATAGCTGTAGGTCATCAGTATTATTTCGATAAATCCCGTATGCTTAACCTTTTCGCTTAATTTTTCCGCAAGATATTCTATAAGATTACCGTATAGCTCTTCCCATCCGGGCAGCAGTATGACTGGCGCTATTATAACGCCAACCGGATAACCCGCCTCGCACATAGCGTTTAAAGCCCTTACGCGGCTTTCGAGGTCCGATGTGCCGAATTCCGCGCGGCGTATTATATCCGCGGGATTTATGCTCATCCTAAAGATAATTTTCCCTTCATGGTTGAGGTTCAGTAACGGTTTTACCATGTCGAATTTTGTCGGGAATGTCAGGCTTCCCTTCCCATGCTTCGCAAAGCTTTCGATAGTCCACGGGAGTATATTTGTCACGGTGTTTTCAAGCACAAGATCGCTGTTGCTGCCTATTTCAAAGGTCTGAGGCGTCTGTGCCTGTACGGATTTTTTAATTAGCTTATCAAGCATTTCCTCTCTGTTTACAAAAAGCCTGAGATAAGAGCATTTGTTGTAATTGCATACCAGATAACAGTAGAGACACATGGCGCGGCAGCCCGACGAGGTATAGGGCACCAGCCAGTCGGAAACCTTGCGGTTGGGTACATATTTATGGGTTTTACGTATTCCGATTATCAGATGGCGTTTCAATTTCGTGAAATCGCGGTTTTCCGCCGCGTTAAATTCCGGTATTTTGTTGTGGCTTTGAATTTCCGTCCAGGGGAGGGCGGCATATTTATCCTTTAAAAATTTTC
>JAQVQF010000178.1:0-2204 GCA_028701715.1 Eubacteriales bacterium
GCCGTAATTTAGCTTATGATGAGGCGCTTTACCGCGGTGTTTTCGAACAGGCACCCATTGGAATTGCGATTGTAAGCAATAAAAGCTTCGTTTATCAATCGGATTTCGGGCATAAAAATATTAATCTGCTGTTTGAAAATATACTCGGCAGAACCAGTGCCGAGCTTTCGGGTATAATTTGGACCGATATCACTCATCCGGACGATCTTGAGGAAGACCTTGATAAATTCGAACAATTTAAAAACGGTTCCATTAACGGTTATTCGATGGAAAAACGCTTTAAAAAGCCCGACGGTTCGTATGTATGGGTTTATATGATTGTTTCCGGCCTTTCCGGTTTTTATGATAAAAGCTCAAAGCACCTGTGCCTGATAAGCGATATTACCGCACGCAAGGAAACGGAGGAGAGGCTGAAGGAAAGCGAACGCAGACAAAGCGTTTTGCTGTCTAATCTTCCCGGGTTAGCTTACAGATGCAATAACGATCATAACTGGACAATGCAGTTTGTTTCAGACGGCTGCTTTGAATTAACGGGCTATAAGCCGGAAAGCTTTATAAAAAATAAAAAATTAGCTTATAATGATATAATATCGCCCGAATACCGTGAAAGCCTTTGGAAAGAATGGCAAAATACTCTTGAGAGAAAATTACCGTTTAAATATGAATATGAAATCACAACCGCCGCCGGAGAACGGAAATGGGTTATTGAAATGGGGCAGGGTATATACGGCGAGGACGGCGAGGTGGAGGCGCTGGAGGGTATTGTTTTAGATATTACCGACAGAAAAGGTATGGAAAACAATCTACGCTATATCAACGAGCATGACCGTTGGACCGGTTTATATAACCGCGATTCGTTGGAGCTGATACTCGTAAAAGACGCAATGCTTTATAAAAATAATAAAACGATAAAAAGAGCATTAATTACTGTAAATTTAAGCCTTGTTCAGCTTTTAACGATTAATTACGGATTCCATTATACTCAAAATCTCATAAAATATGCCGCTGTAATCTTAAACCGCTATTGTGACGATAAACGCAAGTTGTTTAATACCTATGAAAACCGTTTTGTTTTCTATGCGATCGATTATCGTGATAAAGCCGAGCTCTACGAATTCGCGGAAACTATAGCGAAAACGCTTGACATGTTGTTTATCACAGAACGCATCGGCGGAGGAATAGGGATTTTAGAAATCGACTGCGACGGTCAAACGGAAACGGACATCCTTATGCGAAAGCTGTTAATCGCTTCCGAAAAAGCAATAAGCATTGACGACAAGGAATTTAATATATGCTTTTATGACGATAATTTGGAATGCTCCGTTAACCGAGAAAGAGAAATAAGACGGGAGCTTACCGATATTGCTTCGGAGGATAATAATAAAGGCCTCTTTTTAGTGTACCAGCCGATTCTTGACGTAAAAACAAATACCGTCTGCGGCTTCGAGGCGCTTGCAAGGCTGAAAACCGAAAAGCTCGGACTTATTTCACCGGCGGAATTTATACCCATAGCGGAAAAAACCAAGCTTATAATTCCTATAGGGGAGAAAATTATAAAAGAAGCGCTTCGCTTTTTAAACGAACTTAAAGATAAGGGTTATGATTCTATCCATATTGCGGTTAATATTTCCGCCATACAGCTGTTAAGGCCTGATTTCACCGACAGATTGCTTGAACTGATTGAAAAAATGCAGGCGGATCCGAAAAATATCGGTATAGAAATTACGGAATCGGTGTTTGCGTCGGATTATGAAAAAATAAACGGCATTATCGGAAAGCTTAAGCAAACAGGAATTCAAATAGCCCTGGATGATTTCGGAACGGGCTATTCATCGCTGTCAAGGGTAAAGGAATTAAATGTCAACTGTCTTAAAATAGATAAATCGTTTATTGACAAGCTGCTGACGGCAGAACCCGGTAAAGCGATAATCGACGATATTATATCCATGACTCATAAGCTTGGGCATTGCGCCGTTGCGGAGGGAGTGGAAAAAGAGGAGCAAATGCAATATTTGATTTCTTGCGGCTGCGATAAAATACAGGGGTATTTGATCGGAAGACCTGTCGACGAGGCTTCGGTTATAAATCTGCTCGGTAATTGAGCATAATTTAAACTAACGAATCCGCTGTTCGGTCAGCTTGGATTTTAAATTTAATATTTTGTTTTCTATGGTTTTTATTATTGAAACGAATTCGTCGTCGGG
>JAQVQF010000178.1:2304-4377 GCA_028701715.1 Eubacteriales bacterium
CTCACATTATCCTTTTAAGAACGTATTTTTTTTAATATTGTTACTATTTCTTCCGCTTTCAGCACTTTGCCGTATGAAACCACTTTACCGTCTATAACAAGAGCAGGCGTTGTCATGACTCCATATGCTGCGATTTGTGAGAAATCGGTCACATGGTCAATTGTCGTATCCATTCCGAGCTGCTCCAATGCGGCTTTTGCCGCCGCTTCAAGCCGGTTGCATTTAGCACAGCCGCTGCCCAACACCTTTACGCTTGCACCCTCTGCTTTTGCGCTTTCTGCTTTTGACATGCTTTCCTCATTGCAGTTCCCGCCGCAGCAGCATGACGAAGGTTTTTCTTTTTTACTTTTTTTAATAAACATTGACATTGCGATCCACTCCTTTTATATTAATGTCTGCTGAACAAACCGTATAACGTTTTTTTCATGCGGCGTATGCCGTATAAATTCATAAAAACCGAAATTTTATAATAATACCGATGATTGAATTGTGTTGAAAATGTAGCCGACAATTATTATCCCGATTGTACAGATAGCAATAAACACGGCAAGCAGCCTGGGCTTTACAGCCTTACGCAGCATAATCATGGAAGGCAGCGACAGCGTGGTTACCGCCATCATAAAGGATAATATTACTCCAAGCTGCGCACCCTTGGCAAACAGGGCTTCCGCAATGGGAACGGTACCGAAAATATCGGCATACATCGGAACGCCTATTAAGGTCGCAATTAATACTCCGAAGGAATTTTTACTGCCGAGAGCCGAAGCTACCCATTCTTCCGGAATCCAATTATGAATAACCGCTCCTATACCAACACCGATCAATATATAAGGAATTACCTTCTTAAAGGTTGAAAGCATCTGCTCCTTTGCATAAACAAGCCGGTCTTTCTTTGTCAAATCCGGAGATTCTATGTTCACGCTGCCTGCGGTTAATATAAAGCTTTCAACATATTTTTCCATGTGCAGCTTCTCAATGAGCGTACCGCCCGTCACGGCTATTATCAAGCCCACAATAACATATACGACGGCGACTTTTACGCCGAAAATGCTCATCAGCAAGAGCAGCGAACCGAGATCGACCATCGGAGAGGAGATTAAAAAGGAAAATGTCACGCCGACGGGCAGCCCGGCTGAGGTGAAGCCGATAAACAGAGGGATAGACGAGCAGGAGCAAAAGGGCGTTACGGTGCCCAACAGAGCCGCCACGCAATTAGCGCCGACACCGCGGAAACGGCCGAGAATTTTTTTACTGCGTTCGGGAGGGAAGTAGCTTTGAATATAGCTGATAAGAAAAATCAAAAAACATAGAAGCACGGTTATTTTAATAACATCATATATAAAAAATATCAGGCTTCCGGTCCATCGGCTTGAGGTATCGAGTCCCGCCGCGGAAAAAATACCGCCGATTAAATTGCTTAACCATTTCATGCCGAGTACTTGATTCTGAAAAAAGTCCCAAAGGGATTTTAATATTTGCATATGCTAAAACTCGCTTTCGATTATACGGTTATATCAAATAAATTTGATACGTTGCTTTTTATTAAAGCCATCCGTTAGATGGCTTATTAGTCACTGCATATATTATCGTTATCATTTGAATATATATTCTCAAAGTTCGGTGTTGTCAGCTTTTTTAACAATCCTTCGGCATATAGACTGCCTTCCGTATTGATTTTATAATGAGTCCACTTGCCATCCTGCCGACTTTGCACAATTCCCGAATCAACGAGAATTTTCATATGATACGATAATCCCGACTGACCCAATTCCAGCTGTTCAAGTAAAACACAGGCGCATTTTTCCCCTCCGCGTAGCATTTCCAGGATTTTAAGTCGGTTTTCATCGCAAAACGCTTTAAAAACCTTTGCTTGATTTTCATAAATATTAAGCATACTATTAACTCATTTCAAAAATATTTGATATGTTATAATATTATTATATGTGTCAAATCAAAATTTGTCAATATGTTTTTCTCATTTATCATAAAATTATATTTTATTGCCAGTAAAAAAGTGATTTTTTAGTAAAAGCTATTATTTTATACAGAATTAAGTAAAAGCACACTTGATTA
>JAQVQF010000179.1 GCA_028701715.1 Eubacteriales bacterium
ACGTTACACCCTTTTTCACAAGCGAAAAAATCCCGCAGTATTGATTTCTCCAGACGAGCGGGACGGTAATTTCACCGATTTTATTCATTTGTTTGCGGTATGCGGCATCCGTTTGTCCGTAAAGAGGAAGCACGACGCGTATATCCGCTTCGCCGTTATATTCCTTCTGCAGCGCTTCGGGCAGCGAGCCTATCACATCACCCAATCCCCCGGAGGAGGCGAAGGGAATACATTCGGACGCGGCGAAAAGTATTTTGATCATTTTAAAACATCTCCCTTCATAAATGAAAATTAAAGTTGAAAACGGAAAATGAAAATTATTTTATACGCTCACTCGTTGTTTTAACAATCGATGTCGGCATTTTTTCCGATTCTGTACAATCATCAAGCATTGATTTTTGTTCCGTATGAGTTAAATAATTAATTGCTTTTTATTATATAAATTTGGTACGGCTTTACTGCTCTGATTGTAAAATCAAATCTGAGTAAACTTGCCTATATAAAACGGGAGTGTTTCATGGCCGGAAAGGGTTCTGCCGTCGCGTATCACGGCGTTTTTGTCGGTAATGACGGCATGAAGGTTTACATTATCACCGACAATGGTGTCCTGCATCAATATGCTGTTTTTAATAACGGTGTTCCTGCCCACGGTAACGCCGCGGAACAGCACGGAATTTTCCACGGTGCCGTTTATTATACAGCCGTCTGCGACAAGCGAATTCCTGACATCGGCTCCCTCGGCATAAACCGTGGGCGGGGAATTGCGTACCTTTGTAAGGATAGGCCTGCCGGGTACGTTGAACAGTCCGTGTCTTACCCGCTCGTTTAACAGATCCATACTGCATATATAATATGTCTGCATGGAATCTATAGTGGCGAAATAGCTCTCGTGCCTGTAAATACGGAAATTGTAAACACCTATATTTTTTTGAACAATGTCCTGAATAAAGGAATTGTAGTTATAGGCTATCGCTTCAGTCACTATGCTTTCAAGAAAACGGCGGCTCATCACCCAGATATTCGTGTTGATATCGGAAAATCCGCTCTCACGCCCGGTATATTCGGTAACCGCGGTAAGCCTGCCGTCATCGTTGCTTTTTACCGTCTGTACATGGTTGGCATTTTCGCTTGTAAGGTACATCCGTTTAATCATCATGGTCGCGTCGGCATGGGACGCGATGTGATAATCTATAATTTCGTTTAAATCTATGTTGCTTATAACGTCGCAGTCGCAGAGGACGACATAATCCTCCGTGCAGCCGCTGATAAAGGATATTATATTTTTTAACGCCTCAAGGCGTGTGGAATACAAAAAGTTCTGGGGATTTGCGAAAGCGGTTATATAAGGGGGGAGTATCTGTATGCCCCCGGCGCGGCGAGCGAGGTCCCAGTCCTTGCCTGAACCGAGGTGATCCATCAATGACTGATAATTATAATGCGTTATCACGCCCACATGGTTTATTCCGCTGTGAACCATATTGGAAAGGGTAAAATCAATAAGCCTGTACCTGCAGCCGAAGGGTACCGATGCCATGGTGCGGCTTTTTGTTAAATCGGGTACGTTTTTATCGTGAATATTGGAAAATATTATACCGACAACCGACATGCTCATGCCCTCCCCGCTTTACAATTTGTGTTTATATATTCCTCATCGACATTTACTTTTTCAGGGATTATCGAGTAAGCCGGTACCTCAAGCCCCGCGCCTATCAGGGTTATCCCCGCGGAATCGTTCCTCGGCTTGCCGATTTTACAGTCCGATCCGATATGGGTGCCCGAATCGATAACCGAATAATTAACCGAGCAATTGCGTCCTATGACGACGTCGCTCATAATCACAGAATCGGTTACCGAAGCTCCTCTTTCAACCCTGACACCGCTTGACAGCACGGAATTTTCAACCTTTCCGTATATCTCGCAGCCTTCGGTAATAATAGAATTCACAACCACGGCGTTATCGCCCATAAAGTGTGGGGGCTGCGCATAATTACGCGAATATATACGCCAGGCTCTGTCGTTAATATCAAACTTGGGCTTGTCGCCGAGCAGGTCCATATTCGAGTCCCAAAGCGACTGTATGGTACCCACATCCTTCCAATAGCCCGAAAACGGGAACGCAAACATGCTTTCACCGTTTTTCAGCATACTCGGTATGATGTTTTTGCCGAAATCATTTTCGCTTTCGGGATCGTTCTCGTCGTCTTCAAGGTACCGGACGAGCTTTTCCGCGGTAAAGACATATACGCCCATGCTGGCTTTGGTGGAATCGGTGGCTTTGGGTTTTTCTTCGAATTTATATATTTTGCCGTCGTCGCAAGTTGACATAATGCCAAATCGGGAGGTTTCCTCGGGCGGCACATCTATAACCGCTATGGTACAATCCGCTCCGGCTTTTTTGTGGAAATCAATCATGGCATGATAATCCATTTTATATATATGGTCACCGGAAAGGATGAGAATATAGTCCGGCGTATAGCGTCTTATAAAGTGAAGATTCTGATATATGGCGTTGGCGGTGCCCGTGTACCAGTCGGCGTGCTTGGACGCCTGATAAGGCGGCAGCACGACTATACCTCCCCAGCTGCGGTCAAGGTCCCAGGGACGCCCGTTGCCGATATACTCGTTGAGCATCAGCGGCTGATACTGAGTCAGCACGCCCACCGTATCTATGCCGGAATTAACGCAGTTGGAAAGAGGAAAGTCGATAATTTTGTATTTACCGCCGAAGGTGACCGCGGGTTTGGCGGTTTTTTCGGTAAGCAGACGAAGTCTGCTGCCCTGCCCTCCCGCAAGAAGCATAGCGACACATTCTTTTTTCTTGTTCATACTGACCCTCCGTTTCGCTTTTAACGATAACCGTTTAAGGCTATGCTTAGTAATGGCTTAAAGACAGATCCGTGCTGAAAGGTAGGATAACAATCATACCGCATCCATACTCATTGATTTTCAGATTTATATTTATTGTTTCTGAAAAAGCACACGGAAAGAGGAGGAAGCTCCACCGTGATATTGTATCCGGCATTGGTTTTCCTTGCTCTGACAGCCTTGGGATTGTAGCCTTTTTCGCCGGAAAATACTTCCCTGTACCAACCGCTCTCATAAACCGGAACGGGATAGATTCCGCGGTGCACAGGCGAGAAATTAAAGGCGCAGACCAGACGGGAGCCTTTGTCGTTTACCCTTTCAAAGAGAAAGACGTTGTCGTTTCTCCTGTCGGCGTCAAGCCATCGGAAACCGCCGTGTTCGCCGTCGCGTTGCCAGAGTTCTGAATTTGCCAGATAAAATTTGTTAAGCGTACGCACAAATTCGAGCATTTCCCTGTGCCTGGGATAATCAAGCATAAACCATTCCAGTTGTGACTCGTAATCCCATTCCCGAAACTGCGCGTATTCGTTCCCCATAAAAAGCAGCTTTTTGCCCGGATGCGCGTACATCCATCCGAGATAGGTTCTCATACACGCGAACTTTTTTTCATAATCGCCGAACATTTTATCGATTAATGATTTTTTTCCGTGCACCACCTCGTCATGCGATACGGGAAGAACATAATTTTCTGAAAATGCGTAAGATAATGAAAACGTCATCATATTATGCGTACCGGAGCGAAAATATGAATCCGTCTGTATATACGACAGAGTGTCGTTCATCCATCCCATATTCCACTTGAGATTAAAGCCCAAACCGTTCATATGCGTAACGAGCGGGAAAGACGTGGATTCTTCCGCAATCATAAGCACGTCGGGAAATTCTCTTTTTATGTACCCGTTTAACGATTTAAAAAACGACACGGATTCGCGGTTTATATTCGTACCGTCGGGATTGGGATTCCATTCGCCGGGTTCGCGCCCGTAGTCGAGGTAAAGCATCGACGCCACCGCGTCCACGCGCAGTCCGTCTATATGATATTTTTCTATCCAGAAAGCCGCGTTTGATATTAAAAAGGATCTGACCTCGCTTCTGCCCACGTCGAAAGCTCTTGTTCCCCAGCCCTTATGCTCCATTCGGTCCGCACCCTGATATTCATAAAGCGGCGAGCCGTCGAATTCGTACAGCCCGTGCTCATCCTTGGGAAAATGCGACGGCACCCAGTCCAGCAGCACGCCTAAACCTTTTTTATGAAAAGCATCCACAAAGCGCATGAAACCGCGAGGATTGCCGAAGCGTGAGGTCGGAGCGTAATAACCGCATATCTGGTAGCCCCAGGAGCCGTCATAGGGATGCTCCGCCACCGGCATTATTTCGATATGCGTATAGCCCATCGAAAGAACATAGTCTGAAAGCTCCTCCGCCAGCTCGTCATAGGTGTAATAGCTCCCGTCGGAATGCTTTTTCCAGGAACCGAGA
>JAQVQF010000180.1 GCA_028701715.1 Eubacteriales bacterium
GTGCCTTCCGGGCGGAGGGTCATGGAACGGCCGTCCTTATCCGTAAATGTATACATTTCTTTTTGAACAATATCGGTGGTATCGCCCACGCCCCTTGCAAAGAGCTCGGTAATTTCAAAGGTCGGAAAGCGTATTTCGGAAAAGCCGTAGAGCGACGCTTTTTCACGGCACACGGACTCGACGCTTTTCCAGACAGGCGTTTCGGACGGAAGTATATCCGCCGTACCTCTCGGCTTTTTTATTTCGGGCATTATCTGCGTTTCTCCTTCTTGATGTTTTGACGCCAGTCAAGATCGCCTCTGTCGAGGGCGAATACAAGCGCTTCCGCGGTGGCTATGTTTGTGGCAACGGGTACGTTGTACATATCGCACAGCCTTATAAGGTTCATTTCAACCTCTGTATACTCCTCTTCCTTGTTGGGGTCGCCGAAATAAATCAGCAGGTCGACCTCGTTATAGGTGATACGAGAAGCTATCTGGTCGCTTCCTCCGCGGGAGCCCGTAAGGAGCTTTTCAATGTTCAATCCGGTCGATTCGCTGATATATTTACCGGTTATGGCAGTGGCGCAAATCTGATGTCTTGAAAGTATGCCGCAATAAGCCATGCAGAACTCCGTCATGAGCAGTTTTTTTGTGTCGCTTGATATGATTGCGATTTCCATGTTATAACCGATCCTTTCCATATATGCGGTATGCGGTTTACGTTTTATAGGTGTGTTTTCAACATTATATCTTTTAATCTGTCGTAAATTAAAAAGCTAAGGGGTAACGGTGTTTCTTTTTCGGCTTGCTTACGTTTTTAAATAAGGGAACATTCTTTCCTTTTATACGGCAGGCTATGTTATAAACCGCCGCTTCATACGGGGACGCATGTCTGTCGGCGGTACCGAAAGCCGTCACTCCCTTTTCCTGGTCTAAAACGACATTCTGGTCGTAGGGTATCACTCCCAGCAACTTTATCGCCGAAAGGTTTATCAAATCATAAACAGCCGGCAGCGCCTCTCCCTTGGCAAAATCGTTGCGGTAGCAGTTGACTATAAGCCTTAAATTCCGAAATCCCAAAGCCCTTAGCTTTATGCCCGTCTTTTCGGCGGCGCGTATCGACATCGACTGATGCAGCGAAACCACAAGCGCGTCGTCGGCGGCCGATGCGAGCGAAAGATAATACGGTGATTCCTCGGCTGATGAATCGATGATTATGTAATCAAATTGGGTTCTTAAGTATTTAAAAAGGTCCATAAAACGACCGGCGGGCAAAATATTTTCTGGTTTCCACATGGGAGACGCCAAAAAAAACAGATTTTGCGTTTTTCCGCAGGGTATAACGGCGTCCTCGACGCGGCATTTTCCGTTTATAACGTCGTTGATATCATAAATGACATCGCTTTCGAGCCCCAGCGCCATGTCAAGGCATCTCATGCCGAAATCGCCGTCCACGGTAAGAATTTTATGCCCCATTCCGGCAAGCACGGAGGAAAGGTTTGCGGAAAGAGTGGTTTTCCCTACTCCGCCCTTAAAAGACGTTATAAAGATAACACGCCCCAAAGCCATTCCCCCCTTGTCTTAACAAATATTCATATTATTTTATCATTATACGAGCGATTTGTCAATAAGATGAGCTTAATATCCGCATTTTAAGAATGTTTATTTACATCGGGTTAAAATTATAATTTTATAACAAAAACCTTGACAAGTTTTATACGGAATGATATAATATGTCAAGAAAAAAGAGTACACATACTTTAAGCGGTGCAGTGACGCCGGCAAGTTGTCTGAATATTCTTAAAAATATCTGATTATGCTTGTTTGCGTCCCGACCGGGACGTATTTTTTTGCATATTGGCGTAAATATGCGAATTTTATCGAAAAAGGATGGCTGCGGTATGGAGGAAAAATCCAAGATATTAACCGCGGAGGCTTTCGACAGAACGCTTATGCGTATATCACACGAAATTCTTGAACGAAACAGCGGAGAAACCGAACTATGTATAATCGGTGTGTTAAGACGGGGCGCGACACTCGCCGCACAGATAGCGGAAAACCTGAAAAAGCTTTCGGACATGAATATAATGGCGGGAACGCTCGACATTACCTTTTACCGCGACGATTTGAGCAGGGAAACGCTTGACCCGTCGCTCAACAAAACAGATGTAAGCTTCGGCGTGGAGGGCAAGGTCGTTATTATCGTCGACGACGTCCTTTTCACCGGCAGGACCGCGCGCGCCGCCATGGACGCGGTGATGGCTCTCGGCAGGCCGAAGAAAATTCAGCTTGCGGTGCTGGTAGACAGAGGACACAGGGAGCTGCCCATAAGGGGCGATTATGTGGGGAAAAACGTACCCACCTCGAAAAAGGAAATAGTGTCCGTCAAGGTTCCCGAATACGACGGTGTCAAGGAAACGGTTATTTTAGGATAGCAATAAATGTAATAAGAATTTAGGAAGAGGAGAAAAATTTATGGACAAGCCCCAAAACAATCTCATCTATCAGATCAAGGACAAACCCCCGATTCACAGATTGATTCTGTTCTCCATTCAACAGCTGCTGGCAATTATGGCGGCGACCATCGTTGTTCCGCTTATCGTCGGAAACGGCATGTCTCAGTCCGCCGCTCTTTTGGGAGCAGGCATCGGCACTATCGTTTACCTGCTTTTCACAAAGAGCAGATCCCCCGTGTTCTTAGGATCATCCTTCGCGTTCCTCGGCTCAATGTTTTCCGCCTTCTCGGGTGCCGCCACCGTGGCGCTCGGCTATGTCGGACTTTTAATCGGCGCGGCGATGGCGGGACTTGTATATGTGATTATCGCCATAGTCGTTAAATTCGCCGGTGTTAAGTGGATAAACAAGCTTATGCCCGCGGTTATCATCGGGCCTACCGTAGCGATTATAGGACTTTCACTCGCGGGTAACGCAGTCGGAGATTTTATCGGCGGCGCTGCAACAGGAGGCGTTTTCGTCGTTAACGGACATATGGCGGTTTGCATGGTCTGCGGTTTTGTAACTCTCGTCGCCACCATGCTGGCTTCGGTTTACAGCAAAAAAATAGGTCGTCTTATCCCCTTCATTATCGGCATACTGGCGGGTTATTTCACGGCTTGCATCTTTTACATAATCGGCGAAATAGGCTCCTGGGAAACCCTTAAGATAATTGATTTCACCGCTTTCAAGGATTTATTCGCCACAGTTAAGTTTTCTTCATTTATAACTTTAGATAAAGATATCTATGCGGTAGCGAAAGCATGGAAATCCTTTGATGAGGTTACCGGCACTTATATTATGACCATATTCGCGGCTTATGTTCCCGTTGCGTTTGTCGTGTTCGCGGAACACCTCGCCGACCATAAGAACCTTTCCTCAATCGTCGGCAAGGACCTTCTCGAAGATCCCGGCCTTACCCGCACCCTGCTGGGCGACGGCATAGGCTCGGTGGCCGGCGCGGTCGTCGGCGGCTGCCCCAACACCACCTACGGTGAATCCATAGGCTGCGTGGCTATAACAAAGAACGCCTCCACCATAAGCATCTGGGGCGCGGCGATAGCGGCGATTCTTATATCGTTCCTTGCTCCGTTCATGACTTTTCTTAAAACGATACCCTCCTGCGTGATGGGCGGTGTATGCTTCGCTCTTTACGGCTTTATCGCCGTATCCGGTCTTAAAATGCTCCAGAAGGTCAATCTAAATAAAAACCGTAACCTTTTCGTAGCATCCGTTATACTCATAGCGGGCGTCGGCGGCTTCCAGCTCCAGTTCGGCGACGTCACACTCAGAACGGTTGCCTGCGCGCTTATCCTCGGTATTGTCATTAATGTCATTCTTTCGCTGAAGAAAAATAACGACGACGATATGTCCGATGATTTGACCATAATCGAAAACAAGAAAAACAACGAATAAAACAAATTATTTAAAAGGGTGGGTTGAAAAGCCCGCCCTTTTATTAACAAAATTTAATTATACTATATTTTACCATTGACAAAAAGCGTTTTTGGGATTAAAATACATTTACATTAATTGTTTAAAAAAAGGAGTAACAACATGAACACAAAAAAACTATTGGCAATTATTTTATCTCTCATTGTTTTAACGGCAGGGCTTGTATCCTGTAAGGAAAACGATAATAACACCAGCGACACAGACAAAACAAGCGAAGAACAATCCGCAGCTTCAAGCGAAGAACAATCCGCAGCTTTTAAAGATGAAGAAGCGGAACAACTGCTCATTCTTGCGAGCGAAAAGCTTGAATCGTTAAATAATTATACATTAAATGCAACCAATGATATTGCATACGGTACTACAGGTCAAATGGTTGAAATGGAACAAAGCATCGTTATTAAGGTCGCTTTTCAGG